>NZ_JYNS01000036.1 GCF_000934725.1 Methyloterricola oryzae | reverse complement strand
TGGGGCGCCGCAATTGGCTATTCGCCGGAAGTCTGCGTGCCGGTCAGCGCGCGGCTGCCATCATGAGCCTGATCCAGTCGGCGAAACTCAATGGTCACGACCCCTACGTCTATTTGAAAGACGTGCTCACGCGACTTCCGACGCAACCCGCCCATCGGATTCATGAACTTCTGCCGCATCGCTGGCAGCTTGAAACCACTCCCGCTTAGTTCCTCCAAGCGCGATCCGATTCCGGATTGCGTCAACATGGGATCGCCACGCGCTTACGATGAACCAGCGACATAGGATGTCGAGAAATTCAAAACCCGCCTCTACGGTGGCGGCTTCGGAAGAGAGGCGCGGGGAAAACTCAGAACGGGAGGCAATGTAGATGAAGTGCTCCCAGGGGATCTTGGGAACCACGCGAATTCGCAGGTGGCCTAGCTGCACGACGCCAATGACTTCACGGAAGGTGACGTCGTAGCGACCGTTATGTTTTGAGCAGACCTCAATCACGCTGCGGTTTTCGATAGGCTGAGCATCTCCCCACCATGCTCGCGTGGAAGCGAGCTTAAGCCCTATTCCTGACAAAAGAGCGGCGTCCGCCTTGGCTATGTCCAAACAGGTAGTCTTGGATTCAACCAGTTCGAAATCAGTTGCCATTGACAGCTGGCCAGAACTTTTCTAAGCGAAATTCTTTCGCGAGGTCGGGTTGGTCAAAGAAGTATTCCTCGATAAGTGGGAAGACGCGGCGAGTCCAGATCTGGCGCAAAGTTTGGGCGTCCATGTGCTCACGCATGAAGAAGGTATGTCCGATCGTGTGGTGCCGATCGAGCTCTTGCTCCAGCATTTCGTTCAGGCGGACGAAGCCTTCCACTAGGCCAATCAACGATGGTTGCGCACCGTCGAAATGTTTCCGCAGGATCTCAGGGTCCGGGCCGAGCTCGAAGACTTCGAAACGGCGCCGCAATGCGACGTCAATCGAGCGAATACTGCGGTCGGCAGTGTTCATGGTGGCAATGAAGCTCAGGTTGGACGGTAAGCTGAAGTCCCCCGCATACTGGAGGCGCACGGGTTGCTGGCGGTACTCGAAAAGGAACATGAGCTCACCGAGAACCTTGGGTAGATTTGCCCGGTTGGCTTCATCAATAACAATAACGTGATTTTGATTGGTGTCATTCAATGCGCCGATTCGAGTCATTTCGTTGACGCAGCTAAGCACGAGGCCTGGGGTGACTTCGAACGAGATACTGCCGCCGCGAGAAATGGGTCGAAGGCCTTCAATAAATGATTCGTAGGTGTAGCTCGGGTGAAACTGGACAAAGCGAATGTTTTGTTCGATACCACGGGCTAAGTAGTGTGCGAGGGCCCGCGCAACCCAGGTCTTGCCGGTGCCGGGTGGGCCGGACAGAATGATTTGCGGGGAGTTGCCGCGGAGCACGGCAAGCATTTCTTCAAGAACTGGGCGTTCTAGGCCCGTTTGTTGGGTGAGCCATTCCATAGGTATTTCTGGCCTTGGGGTATAAGTCTCGATCGGTACTGGCTCGCGTGCGCTTGGTGCAGCGGGATTGTCGTCGTAGACGTAGCCGAAGGTACTTTGATTCAGAAGGCTTTCGGGAGTGGATAGGCCCGGCACAATATCAAAATTTCTAATGCTTTTCGGTGGGTCGAGGAGTTCTAATTGGTCGATACGGAACCAGGTTTTGAAGATTGACGATTGATCCTCGGAATTTCGCGTCTTGTCTCGATACAATTCATCGGTCAGGGATGGCCAAGGCGATTGCATACCGGCGTTTCCCCGGCTATTGGCATACTCGGTGACGCGAAGTTTGGCTCCGAGGACGCCGTTTCCGCTGTAAGCATAGAGATTAAAGGGAGTTGACAGGCGGGAGAGAGCTTCGTCCTTGATCGGGAAGCTCCACCACGATGCCCATCCGCCATTCTGTGCAATTTTTGCCTGGATTGCGTGCGCTTGGGCTTGGACTTCTCGCCATGTTCCGATGAGGGCTAGCGGCCGGGGATCTCGCATTGGTGTGCTACCGGGTTCGCGGCGAGCAACGATGGCATCGTAGGTTTCGAGTAGGGCGTGAAGGTCGCTGAGCAGATCGGCCTCGCTCGGCATTGCGTCACGAACGTAATGCTTTGCGGCGATCGTTGAGGCTTCATAAAGCTTGCCAAGCTTTCCTTCCGTATGGAGGTTTGTCCGTCCCGACAAATCAAAGCCTTGCTCGGCAAGATGTAGGCATCGAGGACGCAACTCGGCTGCCCGTCGGCCCAAAATTTCTTCTGCTTTGACGCCGAATTCCTTGTTTGGCGCGGTGACGCCTTGCGCTATCTTCACATACAGACCATTTCCGCCTTCTTCAAAGAGGTAGACGATGTACGTGCCAGCTTGGGTGGTGTCGGTCTCGCGGTGGTCCAGGAGCGATATCCATGGGATTGCAGCCCAGTTACCCTTGCCGTACGAGGCGACCACATTTATGTTTGGAAAGCTTCGTACTGCCGCCGAATCTCTCAGAATTCGACGGGCTTCTGTGAACAGCTCTTTGATCTCATGGTTGCCTGCGAATCCAATGGTCCTTCTGGCATCGTCGTAGCGCTCCAAAATCGTTTTGAAGACCGAATCAAGGGTCGTCTGGTGCAATTTGGTTACATCAAAGCCTAGAGCGTTTAGGTAGTTGTTTGATTCAGGTCCTCCCGAGAACTCTCTCACTGAAAGGCCTGTGGCTATGGAAATGATTTTTTTGGGCGGATAGCGTTTCCCATCGTGTGCCAATGCCCAGACCTGCGACGGATTATTTTCCCAGGTGCGCCATTCGTCCGTGGGCAGCAGATTGGAGTCGAATTCTTGAATCGCCTTGAGAATTTTATCTCTGGTGACGCGTGGTATAGACATTCACATTCTCCCTATGCACTTCTGGGTGCTTATTGCCCCGATCTCGGCATGCCATAGCTATGGCTCCCTCAATGCTACTCGAAAGCCGCTTGCCAAGTGGAAAGTCGGCAAAGCAAACCTGGCGCCGACGCTGAGAAATTTCCGCTTTATAAACGGGTGGATAGCGAGAAAGGCCGCGTCTGCGTCGGACTGCTGAAAATATGGCGGATCGCCAGAATAGGGAGGGCGGCATCACTTCTTCTGGCAAGTCGCTCATTGAGGTGGTCTAAATGCAATTCGAAAAATTGCTTAGGCGCCATTGTTCACTGTCGAAACCACAGTTTGACTACCTCGTGGCGATTGCTCTTTAGGTTCCCGACCTTCGCCTGACCCAGATCCACCCTTCGGCCCGGGCCGAGTCGAAGTCTTCTGGAGGAACGGCCAATCCGTCGATAAAATCTTTAGCAGCAGCTAGGCAAAGACAGGCATCAAATACGTCCACATTTCCGTCTGCATAGCGCTGCAGATCTGGGATCTCCGCAGTTAGCGCATTGGCTATTGAGTCCCGAACGTCCAGTTGTTCGTCCCTCTTTTTGTAACCCGAGTGCGGTAGATTGCATGCGGCCAGAGTACCGGCTGGATAGACTTCGATTGCAGCAACCCCCGAAAATTGGGGGGACCACGCTAATGGAATTGATTTTCTGCTTGCCGAGCGAAGCTGTTGAAGGATCTCCAGCGCGCTATGAGCCGCCCGAGCAATTTTGTCGGCACCTACCTCCAGAGGCTTCTTGCGCAGGTACTTGTGTATAAATCGGTCCGTATGGCGTTGGAACAGCATGTCCTTTTCGGTCGCAATTACTTCACCGGCGCGGTGCTTGCCTAGCTCCGCTGCAAGGGTCGAAGGCCAACCCAAGGGTGCGTCGATTGCCACCAGTGCCTGATTCGCCGCGCGCAGGCTTGGCACGATCTTGGCCTGAATTGCGTTTGCCTGCCCCCTGTTCTCGATGAGGCCCGCTGACTCGATCCGCACGCACCTTCCGTCATACTGGCCAATCGCATAGCCAAAATTTGAAAGAGACGATGCTGCATCGAGTCCAATTAATAACATGGGAGGCTATTCCGCAACCTCCTCATAATCCTCAATTACCTTGTCGGACAAATGGGTCAGATGTTTCAAGTCGCCTAGGTCCCGGATGCTGTCATAGGACAGATAGGTGCACATTTCAGAGAGGGCGCGCCCTTCCAGCAGCGAGAAAACGGGACGCTGGATTTCCTGAAGGACTTTCTCGCGTTTCTCGGCGGGAGCGACGATGTGCAGCTTGACATTGATATTGGGCTGCAGGGCTACCAGGTCCGCCATGCGCAGCAAGCCGGAGTAGACCGAGGTTGTGTGTTCGACCTCGAACGCTCGCACGATAGAACGCTTTTTCAACCAGAGCACGTCGATCTGCTCGATGGTCTTGGTGGTAGTCGAATCGTAGCCAAGCGGCAGCTCCTCGAGCAGTTCGCCATCCTCAGCCTTCCAGACCTTCAGCACCCGGCCGCGGTCTGATTTGGGCAGCCAGATCTTAAAGCCCATGAGCGTGCCGATCTGGGCCAGGAGTCCCTGTATCTGCATCGACTCTCGGACCGAATCGACATCAGGGACTACCTCCTCGACCTCATTGGTCAGGGTGGGCACGGTGACGGTGACCTTCTTGTCTTCCCGCTTGACGGTGTGCTCGCCCTTCCAGGCGTTCTTGAAGGGGAGTGAATAGAAGAACACCGATAGGGTCCGGGCGGAACCCGTCAGACCCAAGGCCCGGACGCCATCGAGAATCACCTGATTCGTCGTCACGATGCGGGTTCCGACCGAGGCTGTCTCCCAGTCGAAAGGAACCGGAAGGCCTAGAAATTCGATGACGGCACGCCGGTCGTTCAAGGAAATCATGGAGAGATTGTTAATGGGGTCATAGGCTGCCAGGAAGGCGCTGATCGTGTTGCCGCTTGGCCCCGTCAGGTTATTCTTTTGCCCCGCATTCTTGGCGTAAAGCTGATCGATCAGGGCCGCCTTGCTTAGCGGCACAGTTTCCGCAAGCACCTTGTCCACCAAGCCGCCGAGTGCCGGCTTGGTGTGGAATTCATTGAACATTCGGCGCCAGGCCCCTTGTGGCACCATGGCTTTGGCAACCGCTTCGCTGTTCTTGGTGTTGCCCTTGCCATTGCGGTCCAGTATCCGGATCACCTCATCGCATTCGGCATCAGCGATCGGACCAGGGTCAGCCGACAAGACCCGCTGATGCCAGAACGCCTTGAAACTTTGGCTCAGCTCTTGCCAAACTTCGTCCTTGGAATACGCGTCGTAGCTGGTCAAGAAGTCCTGAAACAGGGCCGCCACGTTGGCCTTGGCATCCATCGTCATGCCTCTTCTTCTGCGCGGACACCCAGGTCATTGGCAATTTCCCGGAACTGCGCCAGAGCCGCCTCCAGGTCCTCGACAATTTCGGCTGCGATCACATCCGGCGCGGGCAGGCTGTCCGAGTCCTCCAGGGATTCATCCTTGAGCCAGAAAATGTCCAAGCTAGCCTTGTCCCGGTTGATGATTTCCTCGTATTCATAGCAGCACCAGCGGCCCTCTGGGCCTGTTCCTGCCACAGTGTTGGGTTCTATGGACCAGGTCGGAGAGCGGTTGAGGCGTGTCAGCAGAGCGGGCCTTTTCGGGTTGCCGGGTTCGCGCAAAGCGGCGGCTTCCTCGAGGCTGAGCCCCAAGTAGCAGCGGACGAAATCGCCCAGGTCCTTGCGTTCCAGCGGGTTGGTCTTCAAGGTGAAGTGCATGTTGGTGCGCAGATCATAGATCCACAGCCGTTTGGTCCAGGGGGTTTCACTGGCGGGTTTTTTGTCAAAGAACAGCACGTTCGCCTTCACGCCTTGGGCGTAGAACAGGCCCGTAGGCAAGCGCAGCAGGGTGTGGACGTCGCATTCCTGCAGGAGCTTGCGGCGGATGGTCTCGCCGGCGCCGCCCTCGAACAGCACGTTGTCGGGCACCACCACGGCGGCACGGCCGTTCTGTTTCAGCAGGGTTTTGACGTGCTGGACGAAGTTGAGCTGCTTGTTCGATGTAGTGGTCCAAAAATCGCCACGTTCGACGATATCGCGCTCCTTGCTGACCGTGCCTTCCTCGCCGACGATGGTCGTGCTGCTCTTCTTGCCGAAGGGCGGATTGGTCAGAACCAGGTCGAAGCGGTCACCGGGATCGGCGGCCAGCGAGTCGGATACCACGATGGGCTCGAAGTCTTGACTGCCGATGCCGTGCAGCAGCATGTTCATGGCGCATAGCCGCGCCGTGGCCTGCACCAGTTCCCAGCCCTTGAAGGTTTCTTCCTTGAGCGCCCGCCGCTGGTCCTTGGTTAGATGAGGGTTGTGCCTGACCACATAATCGTGGGCGGCCAACAGAAAGCCGCCAGTGCCGCAGGCCGGGTCGCTGATGGTTTCACCCGGCTTGGGCGCCATCACATCGACAATGGCCTGGATCAGCGGGCGCGGGGTGAAGTACTGCCCTGCGCCGGACTTGGTGTCCTGGGCGTTCTTCTCCAAGAGGCCCTCGTAGGCATCGCCTTTCACGTCGGCACTCATGGACACCCAGGTTTCCTTGTCGATCAGGTCCGCGATGAGGCGCCGCAGCTTGGCAGGGTCCTGGAACTTGTTTTGCGACTTGTTGAAGATCAACCCTCGCAAGACCTTCTGGTTGCCCAGCACCTCCAGGGTGCGGCGGCAATGATCGAACAGCGCGTCACCGTCCTTCTGGATCAGGTTGGGCCAGCCGTAACTGTCCAGTTCTGGGCTGTCTTGGTTGTAAGATGAGCACCTTCGTTCGTCAGCCATATTGAGGAACAGCAGGTCTGTTAGTGGCTCAACATAGTTGCCATAAGACGTGCCGTCGTCACAAATCATGGGTCAAAGGTTTCCAAGCTTCTTGTAGGTGTCTGCTACTGTAGCGTGGGATCCCATTCATTATGCGGGGTGAGCCTGGCTTTCTCGTGAACTGTCGTTTATTCACGCTTCGATTTTCTGGCCCCGTTTCTGATATGGCGCACGAGCCATAGCATTCATTCATCCACATCTTCAAAGATCGAACGTGAGCCATCAGATTCGTTACCATGAGGTCTTCTGTCAAGAAACTCGCCGGAGTCCGGTTCCACCGGCATTTCTGATCGCAATTCTTCAACGACTTCGTCTATCCTATCCAATGCAAGGTCGATATAACATATAGCATGAATGTCGTCAGTGAATACTTCTCGGTAGTCTTTTAATGTGCTTTTAAGGTCGCTAAAATACTCATCCGGATCGTAATCCCTATAGTAATTTAACCTCCAGTTATAAATATTTTCTTCGAGATTTGGTAGTAGCGCTTCTTTTACGTAACTTAGTAACTCGTCAATCTCTGATTTCGTGAATATCTGCCGGATTTCTTCTCGCAAAAAACCTGAATCCGGCGTATCTATTGCCAGGTCGCGAATCTCTGAAATAGTGCTAAGCCTCTTCGCCTCAGGGAGAAGCCCAAATTGATTCAAGCGGACGAGTACATCCATATCTGATATGGCATACAGATAAGATCCAACCCAAAGGTTTGAGACAAAACCCGGATTCCTGCAAATATAGAGCTCAATAAACTCTTTATCGCATCGATATGCTAGGAAGCTATTTACCCTATCTTCATTCGCACGCTTCTCGCTATAAAACCCCTCGATTCGAGTCAATAGCGCTTCATAGCGGTCCGGTGGAACGATCACCTTGACACCTTCTATCTCCACATCTCCGCAGGACACCTCGCTGAAAAGCTTTTCAATCGGGGTGCCGGTAAGATACACATCGAGCAACTCACGGTCTTCTGCCACCAAGCTTGCAAATGCATCGCGAATGGTTGGGTGCTTAAATTTGATGAAATGCGCAGCTCCTTGACGTACCTTACAAAATAGGCTTCCTTCGAGCGCAGATAGCGCGTTTCGAACATCCGCCTGTGAACCGCCCAGAAGAGTGACGGCATTTTCTTCTTCCCTCTTGATTTCTAAAGGGCTTGGCAGCATTCCGCCCCGCATGAAGACGATAGCAAGCGCTGAGCGACTGCCCGCATCAAGAGTTCGTATGATCTCCTGGAGCAACTCCATTGGTTGCGCGACGAACTCACCTAACCCACGTGTCCCAACCTCAAGGTTCTTTGTGAAGAGCGGGCTACCCAGTCGCCTTGCTATCTCAGGGGTAAAGCGATGATGGGATGCAACACCCTCTAAGAATGGTTTAACTCTAGTCTTAAATTGAGAAGGCTGTGTCCCGAGTCGGATATGGTTGTATAGGATTTGCTCCCGCTCCTCCTTCGTCAATTGCTCTACATCTATTACTACTTGTGATTCATGAATAAGAGGAAATGCGGATTCCTTTAGGTGATTTCTCGCCGAGCGGTATATATAGTCGCGTGACGTTAAGACCACTCTAGCCCCCCGGCGAATTGCCGCATGCACATGGGGGAAAACACCGTTCCAATTTACTGTACTCGACCAGTCAAGTTGAGTAGCGCCGAAGGCGTCATCTACCCAAAAAAACTGTTTTGGTTCACGCGGATTCGAATGCCTAACAAAATCATCTGCGTCGCGGATCTTGAGTGTCGAGCAACTCCATTCATCAAGTGCTGCTACGGCTAATGCGGCGGCGATTGTTGACTTACCGCAGGCTGGCTCGCCGAGTAGAAGCACAAAACCATGCTCGACCAAAGCTTTGGCGCTCCTCTGATACGCATCAGTAATGACGAACTTCGCCAAGTCGTCGCCGAGCGCACTTAGTATCTCTTGTGCTTGGGCATATGCGCGCTCGTCTAATATTTGGCCCAAATCGCCAAGACCATACACTCGGGGAACAAGCATGCGTAGCCTGGGAGATTCACGAATGAGCTGAGATATCCGCTCTGAACCATAAACCGCGAAGTGCTTAATGCCCGGTATGGCTGCAAATGCCTCGCGAATCCTTTCATCTGACGCCCCAGTTAACCGCGAATTAGTAAGTAGAATGTAGTTGTCAGCAAGCCCCCGAGCCACAAGCCGCTCTGCCTTGGCTAGTTCGTCACTCAGATCAGAGAGCTTAATGGTAGTCGCGGGCTGGGATGTAAATTTACACTGAACCGTAAAAGATCCCTGAAGGCATTCCGACGCCTGGGTGGTCCATCTGCCATAGAAAGCCCCGTCACGCCCCCCGTCATGCGATTCAAAGAATCCTTGAACGGTCTGCCCCCATACTTCACTCACTACAGAAACGCAAAGCTGCTGAAAAGCCTTCCACCCAAGCGTGTGAAGCTCATAATTAACTTCAGATGCTTGAGCCTTCGCTGGCTCAAATGGAGCCATTACCGAAGCAACTCCGCAACTATAGCTTCAAGCTCTTGCGTAATCCTTGCCGGATCCGAGAAATGCTGAACACATTGATGGGTGTCTTTGAAGTGTTGCTGCAAACCAGCAGAAGCTTCCATGGTTTCTGGAAGCTTGACCACTCGATTATCGCCTGCTAAGTCAATTATTTCCGCATTCTTCCCCTCACCTATAGGCTTGCCGTCCATCTCCAGTAACGTGGCGTAACTCACCCCAAATGCATTTAGCACCTTCTGAAATTTTGGAATCTCCTCTTTATTGCCTGTAACAATGATGGAGACCCCGATTTCTTCCGGAAACTCCGTAAAAAGACCCAACTTCCGTCCCGTCGCGACGATACAGATCTCGTCTTGTTGCCCCTCAACAAGCACCACCCTTCGCGCAAAGAATAATTGGTTGTGCCTTAGGTCGAAGCTGTTCAAAAGCTTGAATGCTTTCTTCTCATTTACGTCACCGAGCACCCCGGCGCTACACTGGAGCACCTTGCTACCAACTGCGGCGTCAGTTTTCCGAAGAATCGCCACTCTCTCATAATCCGCAACGTGCAAAAATGCAGGTGAATGTGTCGAGTAGATAACCTGATCGTTCACATTGCCATCGTTAAGCCGGCCAGCACCAAATTCCTCTAGTGCTTGGAATATAAGCCGTTGTGATTGAGGATGGATGTATAACTCTGGCTCCTCGATGGCCAGCAAGATAGGCCTAATTTCTTTTGCTACTGGTTGCGCTTGATCCTCCTGATGATTTCTTGAATTCTTAATCAGCATTTGGAGCAAACCGAATACCACGCTGCGTTGAAGGCCGTGGCCTTTATCGAGGACATCAGTCAACACTCCATCATCAACCCGCAATGCAACGCCAGATGAAAAAAGGTCTTGCATCTCGGTAATTGCCACTTCGACTTGCACATGCTTTACAGATGGCATCAGCCTGGCGATAAGTTCGCGGAGCTGATTTTCTACGGCCGCTAGGCTTGGCATTCGCAACTCTTCTTGCGCTTCTCCAGCGGCATCAGCCGGATTCAACAACTTTTTGATCGTGCGTAATGCACCTTCTAGTTCTTGATATCTTGGGTCGGCTTTCAAGATGCGGTCTGATAACTGCCCCATAAGACGCCTAAAGACAGTCGATGAGGATCTTTTATCTATCTCATCTGAATAGTCCGTGATCGCTGGCAGAAGGTAAAAATCGGGTAGTAATCGCAACAGGTTTTGCTGAAAACCAAGAGCTTTTGCATCAGCTAACCTGGGTTCGTCGTATTCAATATCCTCGCGTTCAACCAAGAGCTTGCCCACACCCTGGTCATAACTCTTCTTGTCAACCTTGCCTTCGATCTTTACGTAATCGATGATCTCAAATTTCTCGGCGATCTCTGCCCATTTCGGCCTTCCCCCTTCATGCTCCACAACCTTTTCAACTGACAGCCACCAGTCTTTCGGCTCAGCAATATAGCCATGGAAAGCCACTTCTAATTTTGTCTTTCCCGACTTATCATCCACGCCTACCACACGCAATTCTTTGCGAATGACCAGCTTCTCACCCAGCAGGTATCGGCGAAGTTGCTTACGTTCATCTTGAGTGAGCTCCGAAAATTCCGACTCAACTACCATCGGCCGTCCTTTGTCAGGAACATCATCCGCCGATACTCCACCCGTTCCCGCAGATAGGAACCACTCGATAGCATGGAGCATATTTGATTTGCCGGCGTTGTTCTCCCCAACAAGCGCCTGTACTTGCTCTAAGGAAACACCGATTAAATCGCTCCGGTACGAGCCGTGACCCCGTAAAATAGCGGCATGACCAACCAATCTGACGGCCCCTTCGATGATCCAGCAGACCAGCCTTCTTGACCTGGCCCTGCAGTCCAAGAGTCGCGTCACGCGCCGCGAGATGTTTCTGGCCGAAATGGAAAGCGTAGTGCCTTGGGCTGAACTGGTAGCGTTGATCGAACCGGTGTATCCCAAAGGTCAGCGAGGCCGGCCGCCCATTGGCATCGAGCGGATGTTGCGCCTG
>NZ_JYNS01000035.1 GCF_000934725.1 Methyloterricola oryzae | reverse complement strand
ATCTCGTTGATTTTCCCGAAGATCAGTTCCTGATGCATGGCCAGCCCTTACAGCGCGTCAACCAGACCGCGGATTTCCTTCGCAGCCGCAGACGGAGACGCTGCGCCGTAGATGGCTGCGCCCACGACCACGATGCTGGCGCCGGCTTTGGCAACCTGCTGCACGGTGGACGCATTGATGCCGCCTGCCACGGAGATCTTGATGGGCAGACCCAGGTTGGAAATCGCCTGCAGGTCGGCGAACGGGGTCTGGCCGGCCGCCTGAGCGTCGAGGCCGGTGTGCACGCCCATGATGTGAGCGCCAGCGCCAGCCGCTTCACGCGCCAGGCCGGCCTTGTCGGGCACGTTGATCAGGTCGATCTGGGCTTCTTTGCCGTAGGCATTGGCCGCCTCGATCACACCCTTGATGGTGGCCAGGCCGGAAACGCCCAGCACGGTGCAGATGTCGCCGCCAGCCTGGAAGAAGGGCTTGGCTTCGTACAGACCAGCGTCCATGGTCTTCAGGTCGACCAGCACTTTCTTGTTCGGGAATCTGGCCTTCAGTTCTTTAACCAGGCGGATGCCGTTGTATTTGATGCAGGGGGTGCCGATTTCCAGGATGTCCACATAGGGAGCAACCAGCCCGGCCAGTTTCACGGTCTGGTCATAATCCAGGGAATCCAGAGCCATCTGAATGAGAGGTTTTGCCATGATTGTCCTCCAATTGCTTTTAGTTATAGTGGTTTATCGGCCTTTAACAGCCCTGTTACTCTAAGGGAGGCGGAAGTCTATGTCAACGCTCCCTCGCCAGCCCTACCCTAGGTAATCTTGCGCTCCTCCATCATGCGCTCAATGATGGGTCGGAAGATGATTTCCATGGCCAGCCCCATCTTGCCACCGGGGATTACGATGGAGTTGTAGCGCGACATAAAGGAGTGCTGAATCATGGACAGGAGATTGGGGAAGTTCACGTCGAACTTCTTCACGTCCTTGAAGCGGATGATCACCAGGCTCTCCTCCGGCGTCGGTATGTCCCGGGCGATAAAGGGGTTGGAAGTATCCACCAGGGGCACGCGCTGGAAATTGATGTCAGTCTGGGAGAACTGCGGGGTGATGACCTTCACGTAGTCGTCCATGCGGCGCAGGATGGTGTCGGTCACGTCCTCCGGCTTGTAGCCGCGCTGGGCGGTGTCCCGGTGGATCTTCTGGATCCATTCCAGGTTGACGATGGGAACCACGCCCACCAGCAGGTCCGTGTACTTGGGCAGGTTCAGGGTGTCGGTCTTGACCCCGCCGTGCAGACCCTCGTAGAACAACAGGTCCGTGGTGCCGGACGGTATTTCCTGCCAGGGCGTGAAGGTGCCCGCAGCATGTCCACCCAGTTCCTCGCCTTCCTCGTCGCTGTGGACGTAGTAACGCCGCCGCGCCGCGCCGGTTTCGCCGTAGACCCTGAAGGTCTTTTCCAGCTCGTCCAGGATATTGGCGTCAACCGAAAAATGGCTGAAATGCCAACCCTCCTTCTGCGCCTGGGCGATCTTCTCACGCATGTCGACGCGGTTATAGCGATGGAAGCTGTCCCCCTCGATCACCAGCGGGGTGACTTCCAGGCGGTGGAAGATATGCTCGAAGGATTTCTTGACCGTGGTGGTGCCTGCGCCAGACGAACCGGTGATGGCAATGACAGGGTGCTTTTTGGACATGACTGACGCCTCGTAAACGGGGAATGGCTTCCCGGGTTGTTGTTCTTAGTGTGCCAGGTGGGCCTTGCGCCCATGCAGTTGCCGCAGCAGTTCCACGTCAACCAGGGGGACAGGGAGTTCGACTCCGGCCAGGCGGGTACACGCGGCGCCCGGCTCTCCCAGGTGGTCGACCACCAGGAGCGCACCGTCGAAATCCTGATCCGCGGTGTAGTCATTGACCGTCACTACCGTTTCAATGCCCGCATCCAGGGCCGAGCGCAATCCGTGGCGCGAATCCTCCAGAGCCAGGCATGCCTCGCCAGGCACGCCCAAACGTTCCAGCACGAAGGTGTAGATATCCGGCGCCGGCTTCTTCTTCGGCACGATATCCCCGGCCCCCACCACCTCGAACCAGGGGCGGATATCTTCCCCGAAACAGAGCGAGAGCAGGGCCTCCACATTGCCGGGCGAGGTGGTGGTGGCTATGGCCAGGCGCAAGCCCGATTCCCGAGCCTCCCTCAGCAAACGAAGGACACCGGGCCGTGGCGCGATGCCGCCGCCGGCCAGCAGGGCCTCGTAATGCCGCTCTTTGGCCTTGTGCAATCCTGCAACAAAGGCATCCAGCCCCTCGCTGCCAGCCAATGCCTCCAATTCGCGCAAGCGCATGAAATGCTTGAGCCGCTCCTTGCCGCCGGTCACCGAGAGCAGTTCGCCATAGAGCGCCTCATCCCAGTCCCAGCCCAGTCCGCGGTCGGCGAAGGCGCGGTTGAAGGCGACCCGGTGACCGTCACGCTCGGTGTCGGCCAGGGTACCATCCACGTCGAAGATCAGCGCTTCCAGCACGGGATCACTTGACCACGGGGTCCAGCTCGCCCTTGGCGTAGCGCTTGTTCATGCCTTCCAGGCCGATCACCTTGATCCGGCTGGCTTGGCCCGCCGCGCCGAAAGCCTCGTAGCGCGACTTGCAGATCCCGGTCATGGCGACCTGAGCCACTTTATAAAGCTTGCGCGGGTCGAAGTTCTTCTTCTCGTCCACCATGAACTTGCGCATGGCGCCGTAGGACGCGATGCGCAGGTCGGTGTCGATGTTCACCTTGCGCACGCCATGGCGGATACCTTCGACGATTTCTTCCACCGGCACGCCGTAGGTCTGGCCGATGTCGCCGCCATACTCGTTGATCATCGCCGCCCAGTCCTCGGGCACCGAGGAGGAACCGTGCATCACCAGGTGCACGCTGGGGATGCGGGCGTGAATGTCCTTGACTCGGTCGATGCGCAGCACCTTGTCGGTGGGCTTCTTGGTGAACTTATAGGCGCCGTGGGAGGTGCCGATGGCGATGGCCAGGGCGTCCACACCGGTCTTCTTGACGAAATCGGCGGCCTCGTCGGGGTCAGTGAGAAGCTGGGAATGATCCAGTTCGCCCTCGGCACCGTGGCCGTCTTCCTCGCCGGCCTTGCCCGTTTCGAGCGAGCCCAGGCAGCCCAGTTCGCCCTCGACGGAAACGCCGCAGGCATGGGCAATGTCCACCACCTTGCGGGTGGTTTCCACGTTGTATTCGTAGCTGGAAGGCGTCTTCATGTCCTCCAGCAGGGAACCATCCATCATCACCGAGCTGAACCCGGACTGGATGGCGCGGGCACACACCGCGGGCGAAGCGCCGTGGTCCTGGTGCATGCAGATGGGAATATGGGGCCACATTTCCGCGGCCGCCAGCACCAGATGACGCAGAAAAGGCTCGCCGGCATAGCTGCGGGCGCCGGCCGACCCCTGCAGGATTACCGGAGCATCCACGGCGGCGGCGGCTTCCATGATGGCCTTGACCTGCTCCATGTTGTTCACGTTGAACGCCGGCAGTCCGTAATTGTTCTCGGCGGCGTGGTCCAGCAGTTGTCTCAGGGAAATGATGGCCATGGGAATTCCTCTCATGAAAGGTGGCGGAAACGCCCGGCAACAGGATACCTGAGCGCATACCACCTGGAAGTCGGAGAACTACGCATCGGCTGGCGCGGCGCGGGCCGCCCGCAGACCACAGGATCCACGGCACGGCCCGGCTGGCGCGAAAGCCACAGGCCAGGGCGCGGCGCGCCCCGGCCAAGAAGCGCGTCTTAGAGGATCGCTTCGGTCTTGCTGACGACGTTCTCGACGGTGAAGCCAAACTCCTTGAACAGCAGGGGCGCGGGAGCGGATTCGCCGAAACGGTCAAGACCGACCACCACGCCGGCGCTGCCCACGTACTTCCACCAGCCGTCGGTGACGCCGGCTTCGATCGCGACGCGCTTGGTGACGGCGGGCGGCAGGACGGAGTCCTTGTAGGCCTGGTCCTGAGCGTCGAACACATTGGTGGACGCCATGGACACCACGCGCACCTTCTTGCCCTTGGCAGTCAGTGCCTCGGCCGCCTTCACCGCCAGTTCCACCTCGGAACCGGTGGACATCAGGATCACATCCGGCTGGCCGGCGCAATCCACCAAGGTGTAGCCGCCGCGGGCGATGGCGTCGATCTGCGCCTGGCTGCGCGGAATGTGCGGCAGGTTTTGGCGGGAGAAGATCAGGATGGACGGGCCATCCTTGCGCTCGATGGCCGCTTTCCAGGCCGCGGCCGACTCGACCGCGTCGCAGGGGCGCCAGACCTGCATGTTGGGGATCATGCGCAGGGTGGGGGTCTGCTCCACCGGCTGGTGGGTAGGACCATCTTCGCCCAGACCGATGGAATCGTGGGTGTAGACGAAGATCGCCGGGATCTTCATCAGGGCCGCCATGCGCAGGGCATTGCGGGCGTACTCGGAGAACATCAGGAAGGTTGCGCCGTAGGGCTTGAAGCCGCCGTGCAGGGCAATGCCGTTCATGATGGCGGACATGCCGAATTCGCGCACGCCGTAGTTGACGTAGTTGCCGTCATGCCCCGGGGACATGACGTTCTTGCAGCCGGACCACAGGGTCAGGTTGGAACCGGCCAGGTCGGCGGAACCGCCCATCAGTTCCGGCAACAGCGGGCCGAAGCCGTTCAGGGCATTCTGGGAAGCCTTGCGGCTGGCGATGGTCTCGGCCTTCTCGTTGACCTTGGCGACGAAGGCATTGGACTTCTCGGACCAATCCTTCGGCAGTTCGCCGGCCATGCGGCGCTCGAACTCGGCGGCCAGTTCCGGGAACTCGCGGCGGTAGTTCTCGAAGCGGTCGTTCCAGTCGTTCTCGGCCTTGGCGCCCACTTCGCGGGCATCCCAGCCTTCATAGATGTCGGCGGGCACTTCGAAAGCCGGGTGCGGCCAGCCGATGGTCTCGCGCACCAGGGCCACTTCGTCGGCACCCAGGGCGGCGCCGTGGCATTCTTCCTTGCCCTGCTTGTTGGGGGAGCCCCAGCCGATGATGGTCTGGCAGCAGATCAGGGTCGGCTTGTCGGTGACCTTGCGCGCTTCCTCGATGGCCTTCTTGACCGCGTCGGCGTCGTGGCCGTCAACCTTGGGGATCACGTGCCAGCCGTAAGCCTCGAAACGCTTCGGGGTGTCATCCAGGAACCAGCCCGGGGTATCGCCATGGCCGCGCACTTCGCCGTCGATGGAGATGTTGTTGTCGTCGTAGACCGCAATCAGCTTGCCCAGCTTCATGGAGCCGGCCAGGGAGCATGCCTCGTGGGAGATGCCTTCCATCAAACAGCCGTCGCCCAGGAAAACATAGGTGTAATGATCGACCACGGTGTGACCGGGACGGTTGAACTGGGCCGCCAGGGTGCGCTCGGCCAGGGCCATGCCCACGGCGTTGGTGATGCCCTGACCCAAAGGACCGGTGGTGGTCTCGACGCCCGGCGCGTAGCCGTACTCGGGGTGACCCGGAGTTCTGGAGTGCAGCTGGCGGAACTGCTTCAGCTCATCGATGGGCAGGTCGTAGCCGGTGAGGTGCAGCAAGGAGTAAAGCAGCATGGAGCCGTGGCCGTTGGACAGCACAAAACGATCGCGGTCGGGCCATTTCGGGTTCGCCGGGTTGTGCTTCAAATAGTCGTTCCACAGCACCTCGGCGATGTCCGCCATGCCCATGGGCGCTCCAGGATGTCCGGAGTTCGCTTTCTGAACGGAATCCATGCTCAAGGCGCGAACGGCGTTCGCGAGTTCTCGGCGTGAAGGCATGCTCTTCTCCTGCATTGGGTTAAGAAAATCTAGGCGACGAATTTTATCAGCCTGATCGGCTTTGTCACTAAATTCGCTTACCCGTTGTAAATGGAGTGTGCAACCACGGCTTCCAGACACGCGCCCCATGCGAGCCGGCATGACTTTGCAAGCTCTACCCAACCCAGAGCAGCCGGGGCCTGGAAGAATCGGGCCGGTGTCTCTCGAGCGGACCGAAGGGGGTTCGGCAGCCACTGCCTACCAGATGACGCCGAGACGGCTTCTTGCCGATCAATTTCTAAATTGCTATCATGGAGTGCTTCCGCCCGCCTTCCGGGGCCGGAAACTTCCGGCGTGTTACCGGATCTAAGTCATTACACAAAGCCAAATCGTTAGGAGTCCATCATGTCAAATTTACTCGACCAGCTTCGGGCCGTGACCGTTGTCGTCGCCGATACCGGTGATATTCAGGCTATTGAGAAGTTCAAGCCTCGCGATGCGACTACCAACCCCTCGCTGATCACCGCTGCCGCGCAGATGCCGCAGTATCAGGACATCGTCGACGACACCCTGAAGGGTGCGCGCGCAACCTTGGGCGCTGGCGCTTCCGCCGCGCAGGTTGCCAACCTGGCTTTCGACCGCCTGGCGGTTTCCTTCGGCCTGAAGATCCTGGAGATCATCGAAGGCCGCGTGTCCACCGAAGTGGACGCCCGTCTGTCCTACGACACCGAAGCGACCCTTGCCAAGGCCCGCGACATTATCAAGCAGTATGAATCGGCCGGCATCTCCAAGAACCGTATCCTGATCAAGATCGCCGCCACCTGGGAAGGCATCCAGGCCGCCGCCGTGCTGGAGAAGGAAGGCATCCACTGCAACCTGACCCTGCTGTTCGGTCTGCACCAGGCCATTGCTTGCGCCGAGAACGGCATCACCCTGATCTCGCCCTTCGTCGGCCGCATCCTGGACTGGTACAAGAAGGACACCGGCCGCGATTCCTACGCGCCGCACGAGGATCCGGGCGTCCTGTCGGTCACCCAGATCTACAACTACTACAAGAAGTTCGGCTACAACACGGAAGTCATGGGCGCCAGCTTCCGCAACATCGGTGAAATCACCGAACTGGCCGGCAGCGACCTGCTGACCATCGCGCCGTCCCTGCTGGACGAGCTGCAGAAGACCGAGGGCGAACTGCCGCGCAAGCTGGATCCGTCCAAGGCCGCCAGCTACCCGATCGAGAAGATCAGCGTAGACAAGGCCACCTTCGACCGCATGCACTCGGAGAACCGCATGGCTTCCGACAAGCTGTCCGAAGGCATCGACGGTTTCACCAAGGCCCTGGAACTGCTGGAAGGCATCCTGGCCACCCGCCTGGGTCAGATCGAAGGCACCGCGGGCAGCGTCGCCGCGTAAGTTCCTTCGCCGCTTCGGCGAGCATCAGGGCGCCTGCGGTCTCCGCAGGCGCCCTTACTTTTTGGCGCGCTACGGAAGCGGTTGCGCCCCGTCCCCCTTGCTGAACACCCTCAACCGCTTGGGCTGAATCAGTACCTCATCGCCCTTGTTCAGGCCATTGCCCTGAAACTCCCCGCGACTCATCTCCGCCTCCACCAGGCCGGAACCGTCGCTGCGCTCCAGTTCCAGCCGCACCACCCCGCCCAGCCGGCGCACATCCCGGATCAGCGCGCTGATGCCCTGCCCCTCAGAGTCCCTCGGCGCGACTTCGATTTCATGGGGCCGGGCAAAGAACACCGCATGGCCGTCGTCGTGCTCGCTGTCGTGGCCCAGATGGATCTCGGCATCGCCGATCCGCGCGTGGCCTTCGTGCACCCGCCCATGGAACAGGTTGACGTCCCCCAGGAATTGATAGACGAAAGGCGTCGCCGGATGGTCGTAGACTTCGTCCGGCGTGCCGATCTGCTCCACCCGCCCTTCGTTCATGACCACGATGCGGTCTGCCACTTCCAGGGCCTCTTCCTGATCGTGGGTGACGAACACGCTGGTGACATGCAATTCGTCGTGCAGGCGCCTGAGCCAGCGGCGCAGATCCTTGCGCACCTTGGCGTCCAGCGCGCCGAAGGGTTCGTCCAGCAGCAGCACCTTGGGTTCCACCGCCAGGGCGCGGGCCAGCGCGATGCGCTGGCGCTGGCCGCCGGAAAGCTGCGGCGGGTAGCGGTCCGCCAGCCAGTCCAGCTGCACCAGTTCCAAGAGCTCATGGACCTTTTGCGCGATGGCCGCCTCCGAGGGCCTGCGGGCCTTGGGCCGCACCCTGAGGCCAAAGGCGATGTTCTCGAACACGGTCATGTGCCGGAACAGGGCGTAATGCTGGAACACGAAGCCCACTTCGCGCTCGGCCACGTGGCGGTCGGTGGCGTCCTCGCCGTGGAACAGGATCTGCCCGGCATCCGGTGCCTCCAGCCCTGCGATGATGCGCAGCAGCGAGGTCTTGCCGCAGCCGGAAGGGCCCAGCAGGGCAACCAGCTCGCCCGAGCCGATTTCGAAGTGGATGCCCTTGAGAGCGCGGAATTGGCCGAAGTTCTTGACGATGTTGCGGATTTCAATGCTCATGGGTGGGCTCAGGCGGCTTTAGGGGGTGACTCGTCGCGCAGATGCCATTCCAGGAAGCTCTTGGCGGCCAGGGTGACCAAGGCCAGCAGAGCGAGCAGGGAGGCGACGGCAAAGGCGGCGGCGCTGTTGTATTCGTTGTAGAGGATTTCCACGTGCAGCGGGATGGTGTTGGTCAACCCGCGGATATGCCCGGAGACCACCGACACCGCGCCGAACTCGCCCATGGCCCGGGCGTTGCTCAGGATCACGCCGTACAACAGGCCCCATTTCACATTGGGCAGGGTGACCCGCCACAGGGTCTGCCAGCCGGAGGCGCCCATGACGATGGCGGCCTCCTCTTCCTCGGTGCCCTGGGCTTCCATCAGGGGGATCAGTTCCCGCGCCACGAAGGGAAAGGTGACGAAGATCGTGGCCAGGACGATGCCGGGCACGGCGAAGATCAGCTTGATGTCATGATCGCGCAGCCAGGGACCGAGCCAGCCCTGCAGGCCGAACAGCAGCACATAGACCAAGCCGGACACCACCGGCGACACCGAGAACGGCAGGTCGATCAGGGTGATCAGCAGGTTCTTGCCGGGAAACTGGAACTTGGCGATGCTCCAGGCGGCGGCGATGCCGAACACCAGGTTCAGCGGCACCGCGATGGCCGCCACCAGCAGGGTCAGGCGGATGGCGGCCAGGGCATTGGGATCGCTCAGGGCGCTCCAGTAGGTGCCAAGGCCCTTGCTGAAGGCCTGGACGAACACCACCGCCAGTGGCAGGAACAGGAAGCCGCCGAGGAAGACCAGGGCCAGGGTGATCAGGGTCCAGCGCACCCAGCGCGGTTCGCTGAGGACCAGGCTGCGATGCGTGGCGCGCGCCGGTGGAGGGTTTGTCGTCATGGCGGCCATGGGCGAGTTTTCGGAATGGGAGTGGGGGGCGCCGTCGCCTCAGCGGCCACCGTGGCGGCGTTGGCCCCACCACTGCAGCAGGTTGATGGCGAACAGCAGCAGGAACGAGACCAGCAACATGGACACCGCCAGGGCGGTGGCCCCGGCATAGTCGTACTGTTCCAGCTTGGTGATGATCAACAGCGGGGTGATCTCCGACACCATGGGGATGTTGCCGGCGATGAAGATCACCGAGCCGTACTCCCCCACCGCGCGGGCGAAGGCCAGGGCGAAGCCGGTCAGAAGGCCCGGCCACAAAGTGGGGAAGATCA
Source organism: Methyloterricola oryzae (assembly GCF_000934725.1). Taxonomy (NCBI): domain Bacteria; kingdom Pseudomonadati; phylum Pseudomonadota; class Gammaproteobacteria; order Methylococcales; family Methylococcaceae; genus Methyloterricola; species Methyloterricola oryzae. The sequence continues at coordinate 2,871 of NZ_JYNS01000035.1, read as the reverse complement.
CCTTGCGGAAGGTCTGCCAGCGGGTCGCGCCCAGGCTCATGGCGGCTTCCTCCAGTCCCGACTCGAAGTCTTCCAGAATGGGCTGCACCGTGCGCACCACGAAGGGCAGGCCGATGAAGGTCAGGGCCACTACCACCCCCAGGGGCGTGTAGGCGATCTTGATCCCCATGGGCGCGAGCAGGCTGCCCACCCAGCCCTTGGTCGAATACAGGGTGGCGAGGGCAATGCCGGCCACCGCCGTGGGCAGGGCGAAGGGCAGATCCACCAGGGCGTCCACCACTTTCTTGCCGACAAACTCGTAACGCACCAGCACCCAGGCCACCAGCAGGCCAAAGCCGGTATTGATCAGGGCCGCCAGCAGGGAGGCGGAAAAGGTCAGCTGGTAGGAGGCCAGCACCCGGGGCGCGGTGATCACGTGCCAGAAGGCATCGAGACCCAAGGTGGCGCTCTTGAGAAAGGTGGACGAGAGCGGGATCAGCACGATCAGGCTGAGGTAGAACAGGGTGAAGCCCAGGCCGAGATGGAATCCCGGCAGGACCCGGTGTCGTTTCGCGAAGATCATGAAGATAGCGTCGTTATGTGGGGCCTTTGAGGCCGGCAGCTGGTGCTGTGGCAACAGAGTACCCAAGTCGCTTTATTCTGAAAAAGATTTAGTTGATATCAGCTTATGCCATCCGCGCATAACAAGGCCCCATTGGGCATGGAGCCCTTCCCGGCCCGATTGGGCTATGATGGGGCCAGTCTCGATTGCCCCTGGATAGACCATGTGCCAGCTGCTCGGCATGAACTGCAACGTGCCCACCGACATCTGCTTTTCCTTCGAGGGCTTTCACGTGCGCGGCGGCCTGACCGATCATCACCGCGACGGCTGGGGCATCGCCTTTTTCGAGGGGCCCGGCTGCCGGGTGTTCCTGGATTCCAAGGCCACCATCGAATCGCCGGTGGCGGAACTGGTGCGGCGCTATCCGATCCGCTCCAAGAACGTGATCGCCCATATCCGCAAGGCCACCCAGGGGGTGATCGCCCTGGAGAACTGCCATCCGTTCCAGCGCGAGCTGTGGGGACGCTATTGGATCTTCGCCCATAATGGCAATCTGGAAGGCTTCGAGCCCCCAGTGGACGGCTTTCTGCCGGTGGGTCAGACCGACAGCGAGCGCGCCTTCTGCCTGATCATGAGCCAGTTGCGCGACCGTTTCCCCCAGGGGCATCCCGGCAACGAGGCCTTGTTCCGGGCCCTGGGCGAGATCAGCTGCGCCGTCGCCGCCCACGGCCTCTTCAATTTCCTGCTGTCCAACGGCGAAGTGCTGTTCGCCCACTGCTCCAACAACCTGCACTACCTGGTGCGCAAGGCGCCCTTCGGGCCCGCCCACCTCATCGACCAGGACCTGAGCATGGATTTCAGCCAAGTGGCCCAGGCCGATGATCAGGTGGCGGTGATCGCCTCCTTCCCCCTCACCGACAACGAGCCCTGGACCGCCATGCCGCCGGGGCAGTTGCTGATGTTCCGCGAGGGCGAGCCGGTGGCCGCCCTGCAGTGCCGGAGGCGCTAAAGCCCGGTCGCGCGCAGCGGCGGATCGGCCTCGGGCCTGTGCTCCCGGCGCTCGTAATAGCCCCCGGTCACCAGGTCGGCCCGCAGCAAGCGGGCCAGTTGCTCGTCCCGCTCCGACTCGATGCCTTCCACCAGGAACTGGGTGTCCAGGCTCTGGATCACCGACAGCAAGGTGGTCTTGCGCCGGGCGTCGTCCTCGTCGCGGCTCAGGCGGGCAAAAAAGCCCCGGTCCAGGCGCACGAAGTCGGGGGTGATGCGGTAGAGGAACTCGATGCAGTAGCGTTCGAGGAAAGCCTCGTTGGCCTGGTGGTCGAACTGGATGGCGGTGCCGTAGCCGCGCTGCTGGTAGTTCTTCAGGCCTTCCAGCAGGGCGGTCAGCTGCCGGTCATACAGCGGCGTCACCGGCACGGTGATGACCACCCGCCGCGGCGAGAGGCCGCAGCGGAAGATCACCTCCTCGAAGTAGGCCCCGTGGTCGCGCTTCACCCCCAGCACATGGCGCGGGTGCACATGCAGGAACAGATGCCCGCCCTCGTGGGAGACCGGAAGGTAGTTGAGCATGTGGATGGTGCGGCACAGCCGGTCCAGGTTGATGATGCTGCCCACGTCGGCGGCATGGAACACCCGCGCCGCGGTGGCCTGGCTGGTATCCGGCTCGAAGGCCTGCAGGGTGGCGTCGTGGCCGAACACCAGGCGCGGCGTGTCGGCGCGGCGGATGGGATGGAACTCCGTCGCCAGGCGCAAATCGCCGAAGCGGCTTTCCACCTGCCCGCCACGCAGGCTCAAGGGCGGGAACTTGAGGCCCTGCTCCGCCGTGATGCGTTGGTTGAAGTAATCGACTAGATCGTATAAAGGCATGGTCTTATCCTCCGAGAGTTGTGCCCTTCCAGCCGGTGAGGGGCGCCAAGCGGCCGCAGCCGCCCGCCGCCCCGGCAACGCAAGCCTTATTGGCTGTAGATCTGATCGAACACCCCGCCATCATTGAAGTGGGTGGTCTGTGCCTTGTTCCAGCCGCCGAACACCTCGTCGATGGTGAACAGGCTGACCGGCTTGAACTGGCTGGCATGCTTGGCCAGCACCGCCGCATCACGCGGGCGGTAATAGTGCTTGGCGGCCAGTTCCTGGCCTTCCGGGCTGTAGAGGTACTGCAGGTACTCGCTGGCGGCCTTTTCCGTGCCCTTCTTCTTGGCCACGGCGTCCACCACGGTGACCGGCGGCTCCGCCAGGATGCTCACCGAGGGCACCACGACTTCGTACTTGTCGCTGCCGTATTCCTTGAGGGTCAGGTAGGCCTCGTTCTCCCAGGTAATCAGCACGTCGCC
>NZ_JYNS01000034.1 GCF_000934725.1 Methyloterricola oryzae | reverse complement strand
CTATGTTTTGAATGTAATCGATCAGCTCAATCCCAAAGCCAAACCTGCCGTAAGACAGGGGCAGAAAGTCGCGGGTCCTCACTCAAAGGAAAGCCGGACTGCCGGATGCGATCATCGTCATGACCGCTGAGGGACATTCGGTTGTGATTCAGTTCGGGATTGCGGATATGGCCCTGTGACAACGCCTTGACCATCCACGCAGTTTAATTTCAAGTACCAGCCGAATGCGCCTCCATATCCCGCCCAGGGGGAGGAATGTGCCATGTTTCGCCCGCATCAAACTCATAATACGGCCACGCCCGGCATCTTCCTCTGGCTGGTCGCCGGCATCCTCTCGTTATTCTTCAGCGCCTTCAGTGCTCCCACATTAGCCTGGGATACCGTCTTGTTTGAAGACCACTTCGACAACCAAGACTCCTTGAACAATTGGGGCTCGCAGGCGGGCCGGGAGTGGATCGAGGACGGGCGATTCTTTTTCTCTGCGTGTGTAGGCGGAGCTATGGCCTGCAGTCACGATTGGGACGCTTATGCGACGCTTCAGCTTGACCCGCAGAAGAATCTTGAAGTCTCAGTAAAACTCCACCCCATGGACGTACCGGAGGGAATGGTTATTATCCGGGAGCAGTCCCTCTCAGGAGTTGGGAAAGCTTACGAATTGCGATTTAGCAGGGTTACCGAAAGTTTTCCCGGTGAGCCGATCCGGTACGATCACATAACACTGAACCGCACCGATTGTCTGCAACCCTATCCGGGCGGTTGCTATGGATCTTCAAGTCAGGCGCCTACCGATGTCACTTTCAGTCCTATTGATGTTCCTGTTACTGCCCAAATTCGGATGGAAGAGGGAACCTTGAGAGTATTTCTGAATGGCACCCAGTATCTCAAGTTCACCGATACGAATCCCTTGCCACCCGGGAGCATCCGCATCGGAGCAACAGAAGGCGGGACTCGAATGACTTTCGATGACTTTGTTGTCAAAGCACTGCCCGATCTTCGCTGCAGCCTTGACGCCATGGTCGACGGTAAGGATCAAATGTGCTCAGGAACCTTTCTCAATAACCCAGTCTGGGCGTATGTGTGGCCCGCCTGCGATATCAAAAAGGTTGATTTCTACCTGGATGGGCGATTTCACCGGACCGAACGCTATAAGCCCTGGGAGTTTGACGGTGGCAGCGCCAGCAAGTTGGCCACAGGTCCACACGAAATCCGCGCCGTCGTTGAGTTCAAACATGGCGGCACAAAGACCTTGACCTCCGCCTTTGAAGTGGGCAAGCACTCACTGCGCTGCAGTTCCGACCCCGTCGTGGACGGCAAGGATCCCGAGTGCGAAGGTTCACTCACGCGTGGGCCGCAGTGGGTTTACTGGTGGCCGGAGACAGCCGTCAAATCCGTCGACTTCTATGTAAACAGTTCACAAACCAAGCGAACGGAATATAAAGCGCCATTTGAGCTAGTGGGGGGAGAGCCTGTCACCGGCAATATCTGGGCCGACGATCAATTTGTTCGCAGCGTGGTGCGGTTCCGGGACGGGCGCAAGCCCTTGACCGTCGACACACGTTTCAGCACCAGTCACCCGCTGCGATGTAGCCAGGACCCAGTGCTCGACGGAAGTGGATATGACTGCCTGGATATTAACCTGCCGAGCGACAGACCGGAGTGGATCTACTGGTGGCCACCAACAGGCATCGCTTCCATTGATTTCTACGTGGACGACGTTTTTTACCGTACCGAGCGCCAAGCGCCATTCGAGTTGGATGATGGTGCCGGCACGCATCTGGGATTGGCCCCTGGCCAGCATACCATTCGCATGATGGTTACATACAAAGACAGGGACGAACCAGTGACAGTGGAGCAGTCAGTGTATGTTCGTGAAGAGTAAGCCAGTCGCTATTGGGGGAGCGCCAGAAGCCCCCAATTGGCGGCGATACTAAACACGGCGTAGTCTTGGCGTTCGATGCTCATGCGGACGCCTTCGCGCGCAACACCGTGCCAGAGGGCACCCACGGCAAATGCCACTGACGCCCGGGGGCCGGGATACGCGGCCACAGTGCTCAAGGCGTCAGTAAGCCACCAGCTCCCTTCCGCCGAACTTGCAGGCTTGGTCTTTCCACAGATTCTGGGGAGAAGCCTGTGGAAAGTCCTGTGGAATCCTGTTCCAGGCCTTGCTGGCTGGGGCGTGCAGCCAGTGTTCAGGTTTTCTCCAGTGCCGTCCATGGGGCATGATCGGGTAGCGTAGGGGCATGCAGGCCATCACCGATTGCCCGTGAGCACAGCCCGCAATGCCCAGCCGACCCAGGAGCGCCTGAGCGGGTCGAGAGGAGCGGGCTACCTTCCACAGTGATGCATCTGGTTTCTGCGTCCTGCGGGTCTAGGTGCGCGTCCAGAAGAACCCAATCAGGGTCGTGGGTAACGCCGGGCAAGTGCATAGCGAGCCGGGCCCCTACCTACCGGTGGGGGTTCAATGACTTGTCGCACTTCAGCCGTGCATTCCTGCAACGCTTCCGCTGCTCGCCAAGGGACTAGCGGCTGCTGGCCCAAGGGCAAATCATTCCATCAGACTGATGAAAGCGCCGGTTTCGCGATACACCATCTGAGTTACGATAACTCACCGCGGTGATGGGTCTTTTGAAAAATTGGCTCTAACGCAAGCTTCTGTCGCTTCATGGCTCATGGTACTGTGATGATCAGCGGTAGTGGATGGATCCCCAAAGCTATGAATCGCAATTAAATCCTGAGCAAAATGACCAAGCTAAAAAATGAAGCACAGCTGACAAAAAAGGCTTTAGAGGTCGCAGAAAACTACGCGAAACAGCGCGGATACGCGGAGTTTCGCCCAACGGATTCGGCGAAAGAAAAACTGGAGTGCCTTTATCGGTTGCTGGTGAAAGACAAACTTATCGTTCCTCTGCCGACCAATCAGGAAAACGGGCCAAACATGAAACACAGATTGGCATTATGGATCGCGCGTCAGTTACCCAAGGATCATCCGCTACTTCAATGCTGATAGAAAGCTGGCGTCGAACATGTAGTACAACTGTTGGATGACCGCTTTAACTCAGATTCTGTTGAAAAACATCGATCCCGGAGATGACGGCGCCCGGGACGCGTTCCTACGTGAAATCTGGCAACCTTTCAGAAGGCATCTGAGCCAATTTTTGCGTACGAGTCGATGATAGTGCCGTTTCCTGCTCCGGCATGCTGCACAAACTGCGGGCAGGCGAGTTTTTCAACACAATAACTCCGGTAGCTGACTTTGCCGCGGCCGCCGGGCTCGTCTCAAGCTCGGCTTAGCGATCATCACGAGGGGGCTTGAATGACGCCTAACGGTAGCGATAACGATGCACGTGGATGACCGTTGACCGGCTCAATTGATAAAGCGATGGAGAAACGATGGAAGCAGATGATTTCGGATATGCATTGGGCCGCTCAGACCATGAAGCTTCTCGCCTCAAGGCTCAAGCTCAACTGTACTAACCCTTTACCCGTTGGCTGTTCAAGCAGGCTGGCATCAAGCCGGGCATGAAAGTGTTGGATGTCGGTAGTGGTGCTGGGGATGTGGCGCTAATTGCGGCAGAATTGGTGGGGCCTAACGGCGCCGTGACGGCGGTCGACATCAATCCCGATGTGCTGGAAGTTGCCCGGGAAAGGGCGATCAGGCTTGGACTTTCGCAGGTCACGTTTCACGCCGGCGATATTCTGAAGCTTGACCTCGAACGCGACTTTGATGCCGTGGTGGGGAGGCTGGTCCTGATGTACCCCTCCAATCCTGCGGTCTTTGCTGGCCCAGGCCGCGGCTCATGTAAAACCAGACGGCATCATCGCCTTCGAAGAATTAGACCCCAGCATTCCCCTGAGGTCGCATCGGTCTTCGGCCTTGCTCGACCGGGCCATGAGTTGGGTTTGGGAGGCTTTCGCGAGAAGCGGCGCACAGACAGATACTGGCCTTAAATTGTCGGGGATATTCCAGCAGCCAGGGCTTGCTGCGCCCGCCATGCAGATGTTAAGCCCAGTCGGTTGCGTTGCACATTGGGGCGGTTACGGGTACCTCGCCGCGACCCTCCGCAGCCATTTACCGCGGTTGGTCGAGTTCGACGTTGCTTCATAGGCTGAATTCGACATCGATACCTTTGCGGAGCGTTTGCTCGGTGAGTTCGGGGCGGTCGGCAGTACGGCCATGCTGCCGGCCCATGTCGGTGCCTGGGCCGTAAAACGGTAACGACCTTGAGCGTCATTCCACTGGAAAACGCTGGATTTGGAGCTTGTCATATTTCTGATTCTTGTGGGACAAATTACCAGTCTCTTTTCCTTAACGTGAAACCTGACAGGGTGTACCTCATGCCTTTGATCGACGCGCAAACGGCAAGACGCTTCGCCGAAAGCCGGATCGATGCCTGGAGTCGTCACGACCTGGACGCGGTGTTGTCCCATTACGTCGAGGACTTCGAGTTTTCCTCACCGCTCATTGTCGACATCGCGGGAGAGCCCAGCGGTCATCTGAAGGGCAAGAATGCCATTCGGGCATATTGGGCGAAGGGCCTGGAACGTTTATCCGATCTGCATTTCGATCTGGTCGAGATGCTCGGGGGGATCGATCAAGCCGTTCTGTACTATCGAGGGCACCGTGGGATGGCGGCGGAATGCTTCGAGTTCGATGGAACTGGCAAGGTCATTCGCGCTTCTGCGAATTACGCGGACGCTCCCCTCGCCCAGGCATCGCTGAATTTGCCCGCACTCGACCCTGCCTCCGTCAGCGCCAGAACGTCATCCATATACCCGACTGAGGAAATGCGGCAGCGCATGACTGGCCACAATAAGCAGGCGTTGGGCGATGCGTTGGGCCTGCAAAACTGCGGCGTCAATTTCGTGAGACTGGAGCCGGGGGCGATGTCCGCGCTCAGGCACTGGCACTCCCGTCAGGACGAGTTCATCTATGTCCTAGAGGGCGAGCTGACCCTGGTGACGGAGAATGGAGAGCAAGTGCTTGGCTCCGCCGTGTGCGCAGGGTTTCCCGCCGGCAAGCCCGATGGGCATCATTTGATCAATCGCACCGATAGGGTCGCGGTTTATCTTGAAGTGGGTGACCGTCTGCCGGGTGACTGGTCGCATTATCCCGATGTGGACCTTGAAGCGCGTGCGACCCGGGGTGGGTACGGCTTTTTCCATAAGGAGAGGACGCCTTACGAAACGGTAAGCGGGTAGCGGTTTCGCTACCTCCTACCCTATAGCCATGGAGATACGTCTAGCAACCCTTGCCGATGCGACCCGCATCAGCGTCCTCGCGCGACATCTCACCGGGAAGTACATCGCCTATGAATTTCCCGAGGAGGTGGCAGGCCGGTTGCTCACTTCCATGGACGAACCGGCTATTAGCAGTTATCTGGCAGCCGGGTATCGCTACCACGTCGCCGAGGAAAATGGCGAACTGGCCGGTGTCGTCGCCATGCGAGACAACCGGCATATTTATCACCTGTTCGTGGCCGAGCGTTTCCAGGGCAAAGGCTTGGCGAGAGCGCTCTGGCAGGCGGCTAGGGCCGCCAGTCTCGAAGCCGGCAATCCAGCGGTGTTCACCGTTAACTCCTCACGCTTCGCGGTCGGCCTGTACGAGAGACTCGGGTTTATCGGCCGCGGCGAAGTGGTCGATGAATCGGGCGTGATCCAAATCCCTATGAAACTAGAACTGGGCTGAAATGGCGTCACCCCTGGCTTATCGGCAATTCGGCTCGGCGCAAGGCCGGGTCGTAGTCTATTTTCACGGTGCCCCCGGCGCACCCTACGAAGTAGCGCTCTTTGATCGGTTGGGGAAGGAGCGTGGACTGAATGTCATCTGCTTCGACCGATTCGCCCTCGACAGGTCACTGACCAGCGAATCGTATTTTCTCGCCTTGGCCGAGGCAATTTCCGAGAAGGCCGGCGGAGTATCCGTCGACCTGATCGGCTTTTCCATCGGCGCTTTCGTGGCCTTGCAGACCTGCCGGCATCTCGGAGCGGGGGTCCGCAGCCTCCACCTCGTGTCAGCGGCGGTGCCGCTGGAAGCAGGCGATTTTCTCACCGCCATGGCCGGGGGCGGGGTTTTTCGGCTGGCACGGATCGCTCCGGCGCGTTTCGAATATTTGTCGAGGGGACAAGGCCTGCTTGCACGGTCATTTCCGGCAGCGTTGTTCAACCTGCTTTTTCTGAACGCAAGCGGAAAGGACCGAGCATTGGCAGCCGACTCGGAGTTTCGGGAACGGATGAAGGAAACCCTGCGGGACTGTTTCGTCGAGCGAGTGCCTGGCTATGTCAGGGACATCAAGGCCTATGTGCAGCCGTGGGAGGCCATGCTGTCCGAAGTCACCGCCGAAACCCATATCTGGCACGGCAGGCAGGACAACTGGTCGCCGGTAGGCATGGCGAACTACCTGGCCTCGCAGCTCCGCAGTTGCTCGCGGGTCGAGATACTGGAAGGTTTGTCGCATTATTCCTGTCTTTATCAATCGGCGGAACGAATCTGCATTCAACTCGCACTGCCAAACGGCTGATCTGGCCGCGCTGGAGTTTCCCATAAATGTTTCAGGCCCATTCAAGACGGAGGTGGGCTGCGTGGTGTTGGAAGTGTCGTTTCCACACCGTACCGAGAATATCTTGATTCTTGAGCGCTCAATCATCCCGGCGAGACGGACGACTTATAAGGCCTTGGCCGAATCTGAAACAAGGCCCTCATATAATCCAACCCCTTGGAGATTTCTGCATGCAGTACGTATTGATCATTCATGAAGTGGAGGCCTATCCGACATGGAAGGCCATTTTCGATAGCGCGGCGGAGATCCGAAAAAACGCGGGGGAAATCCGCTACCAACTCATGAGAGACGACAAGGACGAAAATCTCATTGTCCATTTCTCGGAGTGGTCCTCGTTGGAGAATGCCAGACGGTTTTTCGAATCTCCCGAACTTTTGGAGATTCGGAAAAAGGCAGGTGTAAAGGCGCCGAATTTTGTCTATCTGCGAGAAATTGAACGTGGCGAGCTATAGCGTACAGTTTCAGGGAGCCTACCAGTACCGCTCTGCCAGCAATCGGTAAGCCGGGCTTCGAGTTGCTCGCCGCGCTAGCGGATGCCAGTTCGATGGAAAATGCCAAAACAATTTCCCGTCCCCATCCAAATCGTTACGGAATCATCCCATGAGCGAGAAATCCGAATTCGAAGACCAGGGTTATTTAGGGGCCAGATCCCTACTGAGCCCGCCGGAAATCGGGCATCTGACCAAGATCGTCGATCGCATTTACCGTCAGTGGCTTGAAGAAAATCGGGCCGCCTATATCGAGAACAAACTGATCAACCTGCATTCGCTGACCAGCCCGAAGTATTTTCAAGGGCACGAAGCAGAGCGGCTGTCGTTGTTTCAGTTACTGGCTTCGGATCGATTGTTCTCCCTGCTGGACCGTTTATTCGGAGATGAACTCTATTTCCATAACACCCAACTGTTCTTCAATCCGTTTAAAAGCGATCAGAGTCCGTATTGGCATAGGGATCTGCAGTACACACCGATCGACGATGCAGCCCAAGCAGCGGAGCAGTTGAACCTGCTCGCCCTGCATGTCCGGATTCCGCTCGTGCCGGAGCAAGGCCTTGAACTGATCCCCGGCACCCACAAACGCTGGGATACCGATCTGGAGAGGAATGTGCGCCTTGAACTGAACGGGCATCACAACGGCGAAGAGCTGCCCGGCGCCGTCCTGCTCGAGCTGGATCCCGGCGATGTGCTGATCTTTCACGCCCAGATGATTCACCGGGGAAACTACCGGCTGAACGAAACCCGGAAGGCGCTGGATCTTTGCATCGGCAGGCCGCATCCCTATACACTGCCGTATCTGGATAAAGATACGCTGCCAAGCGCGTACGAACAGGACCGTATCGATAACGCTCGCTGGTATCAGACTGCCCGGGCAATTGCCCGCACATCGGCACCGGAAGGATGTACGCACCCCTGAAATTCTCTTGCCCGACGAGGCGCACCATGATTCCGCCCCGCATCGATCATGTCGGCTTGAACGTGCGCGATCTGGACGAAAGCATTGCCTTTTATACCCAGTTGTTCGGGTTCTCCGTCATCGACCGGTGGGATGATCCCAAACAGGCATTCGTCGGCGCAGGGGATGTGGTCCTCGGATTGATGGAGGTCACCGGCTATGACTTCCGCGCCTACACCATGGCGCATATCGCCTTTCCCTGCGAAAGGGCTTCATTTCCGTCCGCAGTGGTAGCGATTCGGGACATGGGCGCCGAGGTAGTTTCCGGCCCCAAACCCCAACGAGGTGGCGAAACCATCTTGTTCCGCGATCCGTCCGGTAACATTGTGGAAGTCTGCTACCCCTCTCTCCATGCATGGGCAGCGGGAGGGAGACTATGCCGCTAATGAGAGGTTATGTCGCGTTTAGGCCGGTTGGATGCCCAACAAAGTCTTCCCAGAACCCGGTCCACCGGCTACCAATACAGCACGGCCCTTTGGCAGGCCACCTTGGGTAATTTTGTCAAGTCCCTTGATCCCCGAAGGTATTTTTAGCAGCGGCTCCATCTGGGGTTGACCCGACTTAGCTGCATCGGGGTCGCTCATCGTCATTATTCTCCTGGTTAACGCCAAAGTTACCGAAAAACTAACTAATCCTGACGTCAGGGTTGCCCTTTTGGAGTCTTGAATATCAGTAGATCCGATTAATCTGAATCGCCTGATCGAATAATTGTCGGTAAAGCCTGTCGAATAGCTTCCGTCGCTGAAACGCATGAGTTGGCCAGGCCCTGAGTAACTCTCTTGGTCTTCGTGTCTCGACAATAGTATCAACCAATCCTGATGCCACCGCGCCAACAGGTACTCGGAAATGCTGTCGTTATAATACAGCCAACGACGGTACTTTCGTTTGACTGCTTTGGCCGACCTGACGCCGAGAATTCCAAGCTAGCGCCTGGCTGCGACTGAGTGCACAACGGGCATTCCACACCGGGATGGCCGCTGATGTCTGCATTGCTGTCGTCCCTGAACCAAATCTCTCTGCCGACCTATCGGCCAAAGCCGTCGAAAGGGCTATCCGATTCGCAACAAGCAGGCCTTAATACCCTTCGGCGCCGGTCCACGAATTTTTCCGGGCAGCCACCTCGCCTGGCTCGAATTGAAAATGGCGTTGGCCGCCGTTTGCCACACCTACCGACTTGAGACAGAACCCGGCGCACTTATACCGGCAGAACGCTTTGGCTTTACGATGACACCAAGCCTGGTCTGCATAGGCGTCGCGCCGCGCCCGGCATCCAGCGTGCGCATGTTCCCTGGAACCGACATCGATGTGACCCACCACCTGGCTTGACGACACGCTTCACTGGGCCGTATCAAACCGGAGGCTATCGAGCTAAACTAGAAAAGATCCGGTTTATCTTGACGTCACAACGCGGAAAGACCTCGGAGTGATTTAGACACCATTACAATGCGAGTGCGTGACTAAATCGTGACATCCTGCAGTAACAAACATTCCGTCTCTGTCACTTTCCGTCACAATTGCGCGGGTAGTGCGACTTTAAGTAATTGAATAAAAACTTGTGAAAATCGGTCAAGAACCTGAAAATCCCCGCGTCGCCGGTTCGATTCCGTCCCTGGCCGCCATATACGTCAAAGGCTTGCGGCGATACAGGCTTTGTTGTTTGTAGTGGGGTTACGCCGGGGCCACGCGCCAGAGTATTTTTCCTGTCTGACCCGAGAAAACCTCTGTCCTCACCGATTTTCCTCCATCCGTAAGACCCACGTTTTCCTTTTTGCGCAGGTACGCCAGTCCTGCATGCAAATCCAACCTTTGGAGTCACCTTGTTAGCTACCGCCAATCTCACCATGCAATTTGGGGCGAAGCCCCTGTTCGAAAACGTTTCGGTCAAGTTCAGTGGGGGCAACCGCTACGGCCTGATCGGTGCCAATGGCTGCGGCAAGTCGACCTTCATGAAGATTCTCGGGGGTGAATTGGAGCCTAGTGCCGGCAATGTTTCACTGGACGCGAATCTGCGCCTAGGCAAGTTGCGCCAGGACCAATTCGCTTACGAGGACCAACGGGTGCTGGACGTGGTGATGATGGGCCATTCGGAAATGTGGTCGGCCATGGCGGAACGGGACGCCATCTATGCCAATCTGGAGGCGAGCGAAGATGACTACATGCGCGCCGCTGAGTTGGAGTCGATATTTGCTGAATTCGACGGCTATACCGCCGAGGCACGTGCGGGTGAACTTCTATTAGGGGTTGGAATCCCTTTGGAGCAGCACAATGGCCTCATGAGTGTCGTGGCGCCGGGCTGGAAACTCCGTGTGCTACTGGCCCAGTCTCTGTTCGCCGATCCGGACATCCTGTTGCTGGATGAGCCCACCAATAATCTTGACATTAACACTATCCGTTGGCTGGAAGATCTGCTTAACCAGCGGAACAGTACCATGGTGATCATTTCCCATGACCGTCATTTCCTCAATAGTGTGTGCACTCATATGGCCGACATGGACTTCGGCGAACTGCGGGTTTATCCGGGCAACTATGACGACTTCATGATCGCTTCCACGCAGGTTCGGGAACGTCAGCAGGCCGACAATGCCAAGAAGAAGGCACAGATCGCCGAATTGCAATCCTTCGTCAGCCGTTTCTCCGCCAACGCTTCCAAGGCGAAACAGGCCACCTCAAGAGCCCGCCAGATTGAAAAGATCAAGTTGGAAGATATCAAGCCTTCAAGTCGAGTCAATCCCTTTATCCGCTTCAATCAGGAAAAGAAACTCTACCGCCTGGCGTTGGAACTGAAGGATATAGCCAAGGGGTTTGATTCGTTGCAGCTGTTTAAGGGCCTTAATCTCATGATTGAAGTCGGAGAGCGGATTGCGGTTATCGGCCCAAACGGCATCGGCAAGAGCACGCTGTTGAAGACCCTCGTGGGCGAATGGGCACCCGATCAGGGAGAAGTAAAATGGTCCGAGAACGTCAGCCTCGGATATTTTGCTCAGGAACATGCCGCTGATTTCGCGGAGGACCTCAGTTTATTCGACTGGATGGCCCAATGGAAACGTGAAAGCGATGACGAGCAAGCAGTTCGCGCCATCTTGGGACGTCTGCTGTTCTCCCAGGATGAAATCAAGAAATCAGTGAAGGTACTCTCCGGCGGTGAGCAGGGGCGCATGTTGTTCGGAAAACTGATGCTGCAACAGCCCAACTTCATGGTGCTGGACGAGCCAACCAATCACTTGGACATGGAGTCTATCGAGTCCTTGAACACAGCCCTGGAGCATTATCCGGGCACCCTCATCTTCGTCAGCCACGACCGGGAGTTCGTCTCTTCTCTGGCCACCCGGATCATTGAACTGACGCCCGAGGGTGTTGTGCACTTCAATGGGGACTACGAACAGTATCTCGAAGCCCAGACCGGAATTGAAGAGGCGGCGCGGCGCCGTGCCTGATCGGCATCGGTATTCAGTCCGAGGGTCGGAAATGATTTTACGTCGGAGCAAATCACCTCTGATGGCTGTGATTCTGACTTATGTGCCGTGAATAGGCTTATTACTTTTTCAGTTCAAGAATTTGAAGTGGGATAGAAGACCCCGGGAAGGTCATGAATTTACTAATGATTGTGGGGAAGGGTTAGCCCAAGCTTTTTCGACAATGCCGTGGCTCTCTCCACGAGTTGCTCCTTCGTCAACCCGTCTACGGCCCCACGGTGACTGGTGCGGATACCGGGCTGACGTTCGCGTTGCCAGCGAAACCCTTCAGCAGAATTAGGCTGCACACCTCGAGGAGCGCGCGATGAGGCGCGGTGGAATTCTTGGCCATCGCAAGGCCGGCTAGGTGACCCGCACGTCCGGTGTTCTGAGGGGTAGTGGCTGCGAGGCCTTTTCCCTTACCGAATAGGCGTCGCCATCCGAGTCATGTCCAAGATCTTCGTTTCCCTCGCTTCCGCGCTCGCTATGCTGACTTCGGGCTGTACATCGATGCAGGACGTGAACTGCCGAACGGGCGAGCGTCGCATGACGAGTGAAAGGCTCTACTTCGGAACGGTCAATCCGGGCGGCAAGGTGGAGGCGGCTGATTGGGAGTCCTTCCTGAACGAGGTCGTAACACCGAGGTTCCCATACGGTCTGTCAGTCTGCCAATCGATGAACAAGGCTTGGGCGAAAACCCTTTCCTTAACGGTTTCGCCAATGATCGATCGCTTCTTGCTGGCATCGTTCATTCGGGCTTTGGTGTTCAGTTTGCGGGTGAGGTCAGCGATATAGAATTCTTGAGCCTGCTGGAAAAATTCGGCGTCCGGTTCTATCGGCTTACCGTCCGCCCCCATGATCGTGCCATGGGCGACGAACACGATAGGATCCGAGGTAAACGCGGCCGAAGCCAAGGCACTGGCACAGACGAGCAAGATTGCCAACACCATTCGTATCGGGAGCAAAAGCACAATTAGGGTCTTCATGGTAGCTCTCCTGGGTCAGATGGAGACTCGATGGTATGCCTTGCAGGTGTTTTCAGACTGCATTGTTTTTACTGGAAATTGGTGAGGTGGTTCCTCGTGACCCGGCCGTCACCGGGTATATAAGCGTCAGATTTGTTTAGGCCCCCATCTGTCCTGGTGGTGCCATAGGGCAGGGGGCTCGAAAATCGCTTTCGAGCCCTGGGAGACCTGGATGGGTGACGGCTTGTAGCTTCGAACTGAAAGCTTGATGGATGTCGGCGGCAAAAGATCGATCTGCTTTCGCGTCGTGTCCCGTCTGGACTGAAGCGGGTTCAGAATTGTCCGTGCATATGGACGAACGCCGGGCCTACCTGGAGGACTGCGAGGCTTATTCGGTCGGCCGCTCCGGAGGTAAGAAAGGCCGTTACAATACGCGTACGAGGGTTTGGCGCCGTCCGCGCGTTCGGGGGATGATGCGCAGGAAGTAGCACCAATCATATCGCCGAGGCCATCGCCATGTACCAAGTCTTATTTGTGCTGATTTGGCTGTTGCAGTTGAGCACCCAAAATGCCATTGCCGAAGCCACCCCGGGAGAATACGTCATGAGCCTGAATCTGCAGTCGTCTGCCTTCGCACAGCAAGGCGAGATTCCCAGCCGTTACACCTGCCAGGGACTTGATATTTCACCACCCTTGAATTGGTCCGGAGTGCCTACAGGCGCCCGCAGCCTCGTGCTGATCGTGGACGACCCGGATGCGCCGGACCCCGCCGCCCCCAAGATGACCTGGGTGCATTGGGTGCTCTACAACCTGCCACCCACCGCGACCACACTACCGGAAGCCGTGACGTCCCGCGAATTGCCCGCAGGAACCTTGGAGGGACTGAACGATTGGAAGCGCACCGGCTACGGGGGCCCTTGCCCGCCAATCGGACGTCACCGCTATTTTCACAAGCTCTATGCACTGGACGTGGTGCTCCCTGATCTGGGTCATCCCTCCAAGGCGCAACTGGAAAAGGCGATGCGGGGACATGTGATCGGGCAAGCCGAACTGCTGGGGACCTATCGGAAGTAAACGGCCATAGGCCGGTTTCAATCCCTCGGGAATCAGGACCCTGGCCAGACCCAGTGGCCTGCCGGCCGCCAGGCCTGAGCCAGCGAGTCTCCGCATACCGCCATCGCACAACCGACTATGGTCGTGCCTTCCCAGATGAGCTGGGTGTCATGCTCGAAGTGCTTCCCGGCCGGGCGGCGGTTGCGCGGCGTCCTCATCTCGGACTCCTCGTCCGTGCGGGACACCTGGACGCTTCAGGCGACAAACGCAGTCGTTCCGGTTCGATGGCACGCAAGCCATAAGTGTCCGAATGGCCTCTGAGTAATGCGGCACCGAGCCGCACTCAGAACTTCCGGGTACGCGTTTGATAATCCGACTCGAACTGGTTTTTTAGTTGCCTTACTACGGTCACCTGACGCAGGATTACACCGACTTCGCGATTGGAGCCAAGCGAGGACGGCGAGAGACTGATTGAGCCGAGATAAGCTTCCCTGCCATCAACCACGGCAGCCCGGGCATGCATGTACGGCAGATCAGCACTCTCTTCCGGTCCGCTGACGTGCACAGCGACCCCGGTCGCCGCGAGGGCCGACAACGATTTGGTCTGCAAGTCCTGAACCTCATCGGTGGCTCCGTTCACTTTCACAGGTGCGATCAGGCGCACCGCCACACCTCTTTGTGCCGCAGCCGCCAACTCACTTTCCAGCACTTGGTTGCCGAGGAGTTCCGTGTAGACGTCGAGGCTTTTTCGTGCTTTCTGGTAGAGCTCCACCAGCTGTTTAGCCGAATTGACCGGAGAGACCAGCAGATTGCGCTTCGAAATTCGCGGCGTCGGATTGAACGGCGGCGGCTCATGGCCGACCTCTGCAGAGTACAACCAATCGTTCTCGAACAGGCGCTCGAGATTTCGTATAAGTTTCGTCTGGCTGCTAACGTGGGCAAAATCACGGTACTGCTTGAAGGTCGTCTCATCGAGGCAGGCTGAGCCGTAGACAACCCGTTTAGCGTCGATCAGGATGACTTTGGGGAAGCTTCTCGGAAACTGGGGATTGCTCAGGTGAAGCTCACCGCCTAAAGACGTTACTTGCTGCTCCAGATTCGTCCGCTCAGATTCGAGTGCCTCATACTTCCCGCGGTCCGCGATCACGCGCACCCGCACACCCCTTGCAAGCGCCGAGCGCAGCCGCGCAAGGATCTGGGGATCCTCAAGAACGCAGATCTCAATTCGAATCTCGCGCTTGGCGGCGTCGAACGCCTGGAAATAGAGGTCACGGCCATCATCGGGCAACACGGTCAGTGCTCGGAGATCGAGCGCGGATTGCCGCCGCACGCTCGTATCGATGCCAGGCTGCGTGGCATTGGTAGCGGTGGCGATCCCCGGGAAAGCCTGCGCGAGCAACATAAGGAACAGCATGACTGTTGCCGCGCTCGAAAATCTATTCTTCATTGCCCGCGTTTCCCCGCTTGAAGCGATTCAAAGACGTACCATTCCATCCTGGCGAAATCTGTTGGCCATAGGATCGGCCGGGTCGGTGTCCTGGAAAAGCACCGTGCTGAAAGCATAGGAGATCCGATGGCTGTAGCAGTTGAGTAGGGTGAGATACCACGCAATGGATGACTGGGTAAATCAACGCTCATCAAGACAGCGACGCAGATCGGTCCGGCTTGACGCAGGGTGCGATTCCAGCGCGGGTCCATGGTCTCGTGAACGTGTTCATGTCCGCTTCAGCAAGCTCACCGGGCGCCGTGTAATCCGCATTGCAGACTTCCGGGTTGGCGCCTTTGTGGCGAAGTCTTGGGCTGATCGATCATCACCACCTGTTGCTTGCCGCGGGTGATGCCGGCGTTGTCCCGGTTGCGGTCCAGCAGTATGGGGGTGACTGTGGTAATTGCGCTCTACATGAGGGCGAAGCCCCGCGGTTCGCGCGGAGTTCCCCACTAGCAGGTGGCTATCCCATGCGGACACCGCTTTAGTCTGTGAAGGCCCCGAACACGCTAAGCCTTTAGGTCGTCCGTCCCTGGACGAAGTCTTTTTAAATGGGCGCTTGTTGGTCTCGCAGGGGCAGGCACCGCTCGGGTGTTGAAAGGTAATCCGATGTGAGGTGTCACGATTCTACAAACCGGCCACTGCCGGTGTGGTATCGAGGCTTGCCTTCGGCTGTTCCTTCGGAGTTGGGATCACCTGCGCGAGACTGCCCCTGGCAGACAGATTGCGGATCAGTGGCACCGAGCCTGGCACCATCGCGATGCTGCCCCGTGCGGAGAGATTCTTGGTCGTGGGAGTCTGTGCGTCCTGAGCAGCGATGTGCGCTCCGGATTTCCCTTGCGCCTGTGCAGCGCCCATCGGCGCCAGGAT
>NZ_JYNS01000033.1 GCF_000934725.1 Methyloterricola oryzae | reverse complement strand
ATCTGGAGGCACTTACGCTGCCCGATTCGCGCAGCCAACGCCGCGCCAGGTTGGCGTTGATGCCGTGTGCCAGCGCGACCGCGGCAATTGAGGCACCGGGCTGTCGGCAGGCGTCCACCACCTGCCGCTTGAAAGCAACGCTATGGAAGCGCCGGGTACGCTTGGGAGATGAGTCCATGAAAGTGTCCACTAAAAACTGAAGTGGACACTATCTTGCGCAATCCATCGGGCACCTTACAGATGGGATTACCGGACGGATACAACTTTCATGCTTTAGAGTACGTCTAAGTACTTCTAGTACCCTCACAAATGCCCCCATCGAAAAGATGCCCCCGCCACGGGAGAACTGAGACGGGTGAGGTGCCTGCTGCATGTGGTCTTCATTCGCAGGCGGTTGGAGCGCATATAGCTTAATGCCGCGAGGAGTTGGAAAATCGCCGTGACAGCGCTGCTCTAAGTCTCTATACGATTTTCGACCTGGCCTACAACCCGGCGCTGATCACCGGCTTGCCGCAGGCGCGAAAATGCCCGTTCCGATCGGTTACGGCATCTAACGGACAGCTGTGGGGGCATTGCGGCTGCACGTTCAGCCGCGTTCATCGGCCTTACTCAGCCTTAAAGGTTCGGCCTTTGCCCCAGGAAAACCCCGAGCACCATCTTTTTAGTGAAATCAACCGCAGGAGCGGGAGGTGATGGCGTGTTGTTGATGGTATGCTCGCGCCACAGTAATGCCCAGGCTGAATCACTCGTTATCGGAACTTGTCTCGCGCTGGTGATTCCCGACTGCTGCGTCTGCAACATGGTTTTGAAAGAAAGGGGCTGTACGGAATTGTCCGCGCCTTCCTGGCTACAACCAGCGCCCAGTAACGCGGAAGCACATTGAAGCGCCGGCAGCATTTCCTTGAACATATTGGCCTACCTCGACAGGATTATTCGCAAGGTTTTTCTTTGGCGTTGGTCAACTCGCTGAGCAGTTTGAATCCCAGCGCCAGGGCTTTGGACTCCTTGGTTTCCGGAATGGTGAAAATATTGATGGCACCATCCGGTTCGCCACAAACCGCCGGATGGAACCCCCCGTCGTCCCCGCAGGCGACCGCTCGGACTGGGATATTGGCGTCCATCAATTCACGGCGCATGGCTTCCGGGGGCGTAATGTTTCCTCCACCACACTGGACGGAACCGAGTGGCTTATAGATCTTGATTGTTTCGTCGGTATTCGGCGGCTCGCTGCATGCGGCCAACAGGGTCACTGAGAGGAAGAAGAACAAGCGACGTTTCATGGGATGCTCCTCGGACCAAGGGTATGGACGTTCATGGGGCGCGGCCATGCCAATTATCGAGCCACGGCTCATGGTCTTACACAGTCTCCATTCGAGTCGATGGGCGATGGACTGAATGGGTATTACGATCCCGTTTATTTGCCAAAGATCTCGCGTCTGCCTTAAACAACTCTCTTCCAATAGGCACTTCGCGACCCAAAGCAATTATTCACCCAACGTGCTGATCGACAGTACGAATTACCACGGCACCCACGAAGAGTACCTACCATCCTAATGAGCGTCAGGAAACTGGAGTTAGCGTGATTGTACTGCTGTCATATTCTGTATCAAGGGACCCGTCTATGAAGTTTTTGTCATGGCCAATAGACTCACTCTGGCCAGTCAAATTACGCTTGTTTATTATCAAATAGTTTTGACTTGACCACATCGACGTCTGATCGTTTCCTACAAGATTAAGCGCCAGATAAACAGTATCGCCTTTGATGTAGGCGACGCCGTTGCCAACATTCTTGAGGTTAATGTTCTCTACCAGAACGCTACTGATATTGAAGAATCCATTTCCTTCGGGGCGGATCTTGGCTTTTAAAAACGATTCTGTGCCATAAGACCAACAGCGTAGTGCGGGAGCAGTTGGCCAAGCCCCCCAAGCCTGATGACTTAAGATACTTAGGGCCGCCGCAAAGATGAGTGTTTGCTTTTTCATTTTAAAGGCTCAGTTGCAGTTGATGCGTTCTGCCAAAAGATTATTCGTTGTATTTACACCCTATATCTGTGATGCAACTGTGATGTGTTACACTGAAAAGTAACCTTTACGATCTTAATGCGTCTGTGCAAAGATATTCCGACATCGAAATCCGTTAGTTCTTGCCACTACGATTACTACGTTAGCGAGGCTTTTTCGTCCGATGGTATTAAATCAAAACCGCACTGAATTTCATTGGGATGATCACGTAATTCAGTTAATATTTAAGACCCACCAGGAACATTACTAGTGGCGTTTAAAAGCTACGTAAGGGTCTATCAAATTGTTTGGTTGGGGATTTCGAAGTAGCGCCTCTATTGCACGGGCTGCGAATGGCGCAAACAATGCTCGCGTTTTTCGAGAGCGCTGACATTCAGAAAGGACGGGCGAGGGAAGAATTAGCTGGCCGGGCAGGCAACACATTCCCGATAAGCCTGGATGATGACGGTCGCCAAGGCGCCCATCATTGCCATCCAGCCGATTTGATTTGTAATGACCATTTTCGATGCGAACCTTTAGCTGGCTTCAGCGGAGTTTCGTACATGAGTTCCAAATTTGTAGCCGTAATTTCAGGAAGCTGACGATAAAATGCCTGCCAAGCGGCACAGAAAGATGGAAAAATTGATGGGGTACGGCCATGAAATCCATTGAAGGTTGCTGGTCAAGTCCGGTCGTGCACAGAGTTGCAGCGGCGTTCGTGATCTTCCTCATCGCGCTTCTCCTACGGCTCATATTGCTGCCCTACGATGCAGGGTACCGCGTCCTCACGTTTTACCCCGCCACATTCATTGCATTCCTGCTCTGCGGTTCCGGCCCGGGCATATTCGTCACTGTTCTCAGCGCAGCGGCGGCCCATTTTTGCTTTGTTCCGCCATATTTTCAGTGGTCGATTGGTGTAAATGACGGAATTGCCGGTGTTGTCTTCCTCACCTCATCCAGACTGGCGGGTTTATTCGTTCGCCATTACCGAGATATCTTCGACTCACTCAGGGCGGTTGAAAGACGCTATGCCAGCGTCCTGGACGCTCAGAGTGAATTCATCTGTCGGTTTAAGGCCGACGGCACGCTCACCTATGTCAACGGGGCCTTCTGCCGTTATTTCGGCAAAACCGAGGAATCTCTGGTCGGCCATGTCTGGCAGCCGTTGGCCTTCCAGGACGATGTGCCGCTGATCCAGGCAATGCTGGCCCAACTCTCGCCTGGACACCCGGTTGTGACCATCGAAAACCGCGTGCTTGCAGCGACGGAAGGCCTATGTTGGGCTCAATTCGCCAACCACGGATTCTTCGACCAACACGGTCGTTTGTTTGAAGTGCAAGTCGTTGGACGCGACATCACCGCGCGTAAGCGGGCCGAGTTCGCTTTGAGGGAGAGCGAGGAACGACTGAGTCTTGCCCAAGCGGCCGCCCACATTGGAATTTGGGATTGGAATCTTGAGACCAACGCAACCTGCTTCAACAACGAATATTACGAGTTGTTCGGTTTGCCCCAGGTTGTTCCGCCGACCTACCAGGAGTTCCTCGAGCAGGTCCACCCTGAAGACCGGACCCGAGTGGAATCGGCGTTCCAGTCCGCGCTCGCTGGAAAGTCGACCTACGAACTGGAATTCCGAATCGTCAAGGCGAATGACAATTCGGTCCGCTGGATCCATGACCAGGGACGCATCCTGTTCGCTGCAGGCGGCCGGCCGGTTCGCGCCATGGGGGCTATCTACGACATTACCGACCGCGTACAGGCGACTGAAAGGCTCAGCGAGAGAGAGCAGTGGCTCAGCGCCTTCTTGGAGCACAGCTCCACGGTTGCCTGGCTCAAAGATGAAGTGGGGCGGTACGTCTTTCTCGGCACGAGTTTTGAGCAACGTTTTAGAGTTCGCCAAGAAGACTGGATAGGGAAGACCGACTTCGATGTGTGGCCGGCCGATGTGGCTGAAAAATTCAGGAAAAACGATCAGGCCGTGCTCGAATCCGGCAGGCGTCTGGAAGTGATAGAGTTGGCCCCCAATCCCGACGGGACGACTTCCTGGTGGCGCAGCAGCAAGTTTTCGTTCTCCGATCCCTCCGGAAAGCGCTATGTCGGCGGGTTGAGTATTGATATCACCGAAATTAAAGACATCGAACGCCGTTTGGTCGAAAGCGAGGAGCGCTTCCGCGCTCTGTTTGAGAGTGCCCAGGATGGAATCCTTCTGGCGGATAAGGAGAGCCGGCGCTTCGTCGCGGCCAATCCGGCCATGTGCGCGCTGCTGGGCTACAGCCACGAGGAATTGATGTCCCTGGGGGTCGCGGACATCCATCCGCCCGAGCAGCTGCCATACGTAATCCAGGAGTTCGATCGTTTCGCCCGCGGCGAGGGACGCCAACTGGATGACATTCGAATCCTGCGCAAGGATGGCACCGAACGGCTGGTCTCCATCGTCCCGGCGTCAATGGGGACTGGCGGCCAGCCTTTGCTCGCCGGGCTGTTCCGGGATGTCACCGAGCGGCACCGCCAGGAAATGGCGCTTCGCGAGGCGGACCGGCGCAAGGACCAATTCCTCGCCACGCTGGCCCACGAACTGCGTAACCCCCTGGCCCCTATCAGAATCGGCGTGGGGATATTGCGACGAGCCCACGATGATCCGAAGACCGTGGCAAGCGCCCTGGAAATCGTGGAAAAAAACCTGTTACTACTGGTCCGGTTGATTGACGAATTGCTGGATGTAGGCCGCATCTCGAGTGGAAAGATCCACTTGCAGACATCGGCCGTCGAACTTGCGACCGTTATCCAGCAAGCCGTGGAACTCAGTCTGCCTTACATTAACGAGTTCGGCCACACGCTGCACCTCAATCTTCCCGAAAAATCGATCAGGGTGAATGCGGATCTGGTGCGGCTTGCACAGGCGTTCGCCAACTTACTCAACAACGCCGCCAAGTTTACGCCACGCGGCGGACATATCACCGTGAATACCGAACAGCGAAACGACACCGTCGTAGTCAGGGTGCTGGATAACGGCATAGGAATTCCCGCCGCCATGCTGACCCGTATCTTTGACATGTTCACTCAGGTCGATCAATCGTTGGAGAAGAACTATGGAGGCTTGGGTGTCGGACTCAGTTTGGTCAAGGAACTGATCACGCTCCACGGCGGAACGGTTGAAGCGCGCAGTGAAGGCGAAGGTAAGGGCAGTGAATTTATCGTTTGCTTACCGTGTGAAACAGCAGTTTCCTCGGCTCCCGATCACCCCGGCAATCAGGATGCTGCGCCTCCGCCCCCTGACTCGCGCCGGATATTGATCTGCGACGACAATGTGTTTGTAACGAAAACCCTGGAAATGTACTTGGTGCAAATCGGACATCAGGCTGCGATCGCCCGTGATGGATTGGAGGCGGTTAAGCTCGCGGAAACATTCCATCCTGAGGTGATCCTCATGGACATTGGGATGCCAAACCTGAATGGCTACGAAGCCTGCCAACAAATTCGTCGTCAGCCCTGGGGCCGAAACATCCTTATCATTGCAATTACTGGCTGGGGACAGGATTCAGACCTACAAAAAGCCAATGACGCCGGTTTTGACCACTACCTTGCCAAGCCTGTCGATCCACTTGATCTGGATCGCCTTATCGAAGGGTTATCGGAGACGCATGCTGGATAGCTTCCGTCGCTGAAACGGATGAGTTCGAACCAAAGCCACTGGTCCCGATGCGCTTGGAGGCCAATAGCCAGGCAGCACGGGCAGGCGTCGCAAAATAGCCGCCGTGCTCTGGGCTGAAAAGTTGAGTGCTGCATCGGCCGTCTTTACTGGCACCTGAACCGGATCAACGGTGGGATCTTCACGATGGTCATCCTTTCCGCCAATTCCTTCGGCTCACCGCCTGTCTTGAATCGGATAAGTTGGCGAGTACCTGGGTAACTCTCTCCGTATTCCCGTATCGGCAATAGGATCAACCGATCCTGAGGCCACCGCGCCAACAGATATTCCGAAATGCTGTCGTTACAATACAGCCAACGACGGTACTTTCGGGTAACGGCTTTCGCCGACCTGACGCCGAGAAATCCATGCGAGCGACTGAATGCCACTGGGTGTTTGGCGGGCATTCCGCGCCGGAATGACTGCTGATTTCTGCATTGCTGCCGTCCCTGAACTCAATCTCGCCGCCGACCCCACCGGCCTAACCGACCAGATATTTTTCTCCAGACCGGGCACTCGCGAACGTCAGCTTTTCTCTCGGTCGGATGAACGTGACGTGCCCATGTGCAGAATTGACGGACATTGGCCAAATTCGATGTACGGGACGTGAATTCCGAGACGTTCGATGATGTCGTTGAACCGACGAATGTTGACGTGAGAGCGCCTTGTTCAACCTTAGTCCAACAGATTCCTAGCGCCAGAAGCCTTCCCCTAGGGCTTTCTGTTCGAACTGTATGGCAGGCATTGGGCGGGCAAACAGATACCCCTGACCGAAATCGCATCCGGCGGCCATCAGCAGATCTCGTTGTTCCCGGGTTTCGATGCCCTCAGCGATGACCTTCAACCCCAGCTTGTGCGCCATGACGATGATGGCTTCGCACAATGCCAAGTCATCACTATATGGTTCCAAGTTCCGCACAAAGGATTGGTCGATCTTGAGATAATCGATGTCGAACTTCTTGAGGTATGCCAAGGACGAATACCCTGTGCCGAAGTCGTCGATAGCCACCTGCATGCCTCCATCTCGCATCTGTAGTAACTTCGCGTTTGTCTCCGACTCGGCATTCAGTAGCAAGCCCTCCGTAATTTCAACAGCGATGCTACTACCATCGACACCGTTCCGCTTGAGATATTCAATCCATGGCAGGTGCGCCTTGTCCTCCGAGCGAACTTGCACTGGCGATTTGTTCACGCTGATCTGAAAAGCCGGATCCAGGATCTGGCGCCACCGTTTTACTTGCTCCACCGCTTGTGTGAACACCCAGTTGCCAATGGGAATGATGAATCCGGTCTCCTCCGCCAGGGAAATGAAATCGGCCGGGCTCACAAAGCCCCGCACCGGGTGCAGCCAGCGAATCAGTGCCTCTGCCTTGCGAACGCGTCCCGTGAAGAACTCGACGATGGGCTGGTAATGGACTTGGAACTGCCCGTTCGCCAAGGCAGCGCGCAGGTCGTTGCCCAGGTGCATACGTTTCTCCGCCTCTGCCTGAAGCGAGGGCGTGAAGTAGCTGAAACAATTGCGCCCAGCGCCTTTCGCTGCATACATTGCTTGATCCGCATGGCACAACAGTGCTTCCAGCGACTGCGTATCGCCCGGATAGAGGGAAATGCCAACGCTCGCCGAAACATAGGCTTGGTGCAAACCCAGCGCAAAGGGTTCGGCAAGCCGTGCAAGTAGATCCTGGGCTACCCGCTCGACGATGCCCGTCTCCGTCAATTCGGAAAGGATGATCAGGAACTCGTCCCCGCCCAGGCGGGCTACCGTGTCCGCATCCCGCACGCAACTGACAATGCGTTGCGCTGCATTGATCAGCAATAGGTCGCCCATTTCGTGACCGAGGGAATCGTTTACTTCCTTAAAACGATCTAGGTCGATCAACAGTATCGCCAGCGACGATCCTTCCCGATTAGCCTTCTTTGCCTCTTGCTCCAGGCGGTCCTGGAACATCCGCCGGTTGGGGAGTTTCGTCAGGTTGTCGTAGTTGGCTTGCCGCCAGATCAGCTCTTCATTTTGTTTTTTGGCCGTGATGTCCGAGAACAGAGCTACGAAGCGGTAGATCGCGCCTTCCTCGTTCGGGATCGTATTGATGGTCAAATCCTTGGCATAGAGTGTTCCGTCCTTTCGCCGGTCCCATAACTCGCCCGACCAGTGCCCTTCTGTCAGGAGTTGCTGCCACATACCTTCGTAAAAGGATCGGTCGTGGCGCCCCGACTTGAGGATACTCGGATTTTTCCCACGCACCTCGTCAATGCTATAGCCTGTCAACTTCTCGAAAGCGGGATTGACGGCAATAATTAGATTGTTCTCATCCGTCACTACCATGCCTTCGCTGGTGTGTTGGTAGACCGACGAGGCCAGTTCGAGTGCTTCTTCTGCCGCCTTGCGGGCCGTGAGGTCGGTAAGAAAGATAAAAAAACGACCACTGTCAGTCGGGTAGTAGGTCACGACGACATGTACCGGCCAAACGCTACCGTCCTTTCGGCGATGGCGGGTTTCAAAGCGGGCAGACCCCTCATTGATGATCTGATGAATGTGAGCTGCCATTTCCTCCGGGGTTTCCTTGGCCTCCAGATCCGAGATGCGAAGACGGGTAAGTTCCTCCAACTGATAGCCCGACATTCGGGCGTAGGCTTCATTCGCCTGATGAATATTTCCTTGCGTGTCGGCCATCCAAAAGCCATCCACCGAGGTCTCAATCGCCAACCGGTATTGCAGGTCCTTCGCAAGCAGCATTTCCTCCGCCTGCTTGCGCTCGGTGATATCCTGGACAATTCCTACGGCAACTTGTTTATTGCCATCCATTCGGGTCACGCGGAACCGCCCCGCAGCCATAATCCATCGAATCTCTCCATCGGTACGGCGAATTCGGCATTCGAAGCGTGTTTCGCTTCCGGTCTGAAACGCGTCATGGATCAACGCAGCGATTCTTGGCCGATCTTCCTCCACTACATGTCCCAGAAATTTCTCGCTTGACCAGGGTGAGTCCAAGTCGGCGTAACCAAAAATTCGGGCGTGTTCAATCGAGCGATAGGCTGCATGCGTTTCCAGGTCGACCTCCCACGCACCTGTGTTACAGATTTCCAGAGCGAAGTGCAGCCTTTCTTCGCTTTCACGGACCGCGATGTGCGCTTGTTTAAGGTCTTGTATGTCGGTACAGGTGCCGTACCATCTTTGAATCTCACCCTGTTCATTTAACAGTGGCACCCCTCGGATCAGCCACCATCGATAAACGCCGTCCGCCCGTCGTAATCGGAATTCCAGGGAGTAAGTTTCAATGTGCCGCGTCGCACGCTGCCATGCGTCCCATGCGCGTTGTTTGTCATCCGGGTGAACAGCTGTTATCCAACCATGGCCATAACTTTCTTCGAGCGTAAGCCCGGTATATTCGACCCAGCGTTGGTTGTGGTAGACATTCCAGCCATCGGGTCGCGTCGCCCAAACTATTTGAGGCAACGTTTCAGCCAACGAGCGAAACTCACGTGCAGCTTCTTGGGTGCGTAACTGGTTTTCGAGGTCATTGCGCAACCGCGAGATTTCCAGGCGCGCCCCAATATGAGCCAGTAGTTCGCGTGCGCTGAACGGCTTGGTCAGGTAACCATCAGCCTTGTGATTCAACCCTTCTATAAGCTCTTCTTCCCCGGCGCGAGCAGACAACAAAATGACGGGAATCGTGCTGGTTTCCTGATTTTCCCTCAGGGCGCCAAGCAAGCCGATTCCATCCAGACCCGGCATCATGATGTCCGTCAAGACCAGATCGGGACGCTGGTCGCGCACCGCGGCCAGCGCCGCTTCGCCATCGCGGACCGCTGTCACGTCGTAGCCCTTAGCTTGTAAAAGGCGGGCAAGGTAGCCGCGCATGTCGGCGTTGTCATCGGCCAAGATGATGTGCGCACCGTCGCTGGAGTTTGGCCAGGCTGATTTGTCCGTTTCGATTTGCACGCCGGGACCAGTTGCAGATTCCGGTCCTTGATCCCAGCGCAATACTTCATCGGCTATAAAGTCAGCTTCATTTGCATGGGGGCTGGAGGCCTGTGCAGGATGGATATGTTTCGCCGGCAAATGTGCGGTGCCGGTCAGAATGAAAACAGTGAAGGTGCTACCAACATTTGGCGTGCTGGTTACGGTGATGTCGCCGCCATGCAGGCGGGCCAACTCCCTTACCAGAGCCAGGCCGATGCCGGTACCCTCATGGCTGCGTGAGCGAACGTTCGGTACGCGATGGAAGCGTTCAAATACGTGTTCGAGCTGGTCAGCGGCAATACCCACACCGGTGTCGCGCACCGCCAGTTCAACCGATTTTCCGCTCCAGTGCAGCGAAACTTCGATCTCGCCTTCGAAGGTATGCTTAAAGGCGTTGCTCAGTAGGTTAATGACCACCTTTTCCCACATCTGCCGATCCACGTAGACCTGTTCGGGCATTGCAGGGCAGGATACGATCAGTTTCAAGCCCGCCTTCTCGGTGGCGGAACTGAATACGCTGACCAGCTCGGTTGTATAAGCGGCCAGATCCGTTGCTTCATACGCAGCATCCATGCGACCCGCTTCGATTCGCGAAAAATCGAGGAGGGAGTTGACCAACTTGAGCAGGCGCAAGCCATTGCGATGCACCAGGTCAATTCGTTCATGCACGGCTGGGGCGGGCGTCGAACTCGTGGGCGCAAATTGGGCCTTTAAATCTTCCAGCGGCCCCAGCATCAGCGATAGGGGCGTCCGAAATTCATGACTAACGTTGGCAAAAAATCGGGTCTTTAATTCATCCAGCTCCAAAGTTTTTGCATATAAACGCGACAACTCCTCGTTGGCAGCCTTCAACTCAGCACTAGCGCATGCGACTTCCTTGGCGCGGGCGAACAATTCAACTTCCATTTTGACAGCCTGGGCGCGCAAGTTTTCATTGAGTTCGCTTTGCTCAACGCCCAGTTGTTTGACGCGGATAAAATCCGTTAGGTCTTCTGCCCGATGCAGAACGTAGGCTATTCGGCCATCCTTGCCGAAGATCGGGATATTCATCGGGCTCCAATACCGCTCTTCAAAGCCCTCTCCACCGGGCTTGGGAATATCGTACTTTTGGACGGGCATTGTGTCGGGTTTGCCTGACAGCAAAACACGTTGCAAGGAAGCGCGTAAATTCCGCTGACCTTCGGCCGAAGGATCATTGGGATTGTCTGGAAAAACTTGAAACATCGTTTTTCCCAATATTTCATCCCGGCGCGTTAATGTCGCACGGGTATAGGCATCACTGACGGCGACGATCTTTAATTGCGCATTTAATACGAGATAAAGATCGGGCGATGATTCGAATAACAGGCGAAAGTCCACGTCGGCGTCCATTGAGGCGGAACCATGCTCTCGGTCAACCATCATGACGGTATCCATGCAACGGAATAGCAACCATGAAAATTGTAGTAGTTCAGACTGCTCTTTATATCATATAAATTTACCCGGTTTTTGTTGGGTCTCCGGGGCGCCAAGCAGATGACTAGTGTGCTCATTGAGGTCAAAAGGTGAGGCACTTGATGGGTAAGTGGCAAGCCTGATCGGTCAGTGAGGTGGCAGAACTGACCCTTACAGACGAGTCGCGATATCGAAAGACACATCGGCAAACGGGCTAACGATAACTTGGCGAAAAGAGCGGTGGCCGTGCGCGACGTTCCTGCCGCAGGGCCTGCCCTGGTGGATGCCATCCTGGCCAACGGCGAACTAAAAAACTACCTGGCCCACGCGGCCCAGGGGCCGACCTGCTCCGCCGCCTGGACCGCAAACCCGAAGCCTAGGCCGCTTACCAAAGGGCCCTGGAACTTGCGTTACAGGAGCCGGAACGACGGCTCTTGGAAATGCGCATCCGCGAGGTATCGGAAATGGCCCGTGATGCATAAATAAGGCGCCTAACAGGCGCAAGATGCCGCCCAGCGTTGCCATGAGGGTGCCAGAGCACCGCTGATACCTTGGCTCGCTCTGCCGGAGTCTGGACGCCGAGCGCGTCGTCGCCTCAACTCATGGCGCCGCGCTACCTACGTACATCGTCACACGGTGCCGGCCTGCTGGAGCCCGATGGCCGACACCGTCGCCGAGCCACTGTGCATTGGGTGTCACCAGCTGCATCGCTGGCAACCCGCCTTGGGCGACCGCGACGACCTGCTGATTTAAACGCACGATCGTGTCTCCGCCCGGCTGACCGATGAAGATGATGCCGGGATCCCGTGATTGCCACAGGAGCCGACTTGTCCCTGTAGCACGTCGCCGGGAAGTCAGGTCTGTTTTTTTGCAGCTATTTTTAAGCATATACAGCGCTGCCTATCGCTTGCTGATCATCGATGAACTCGGCTTTGTCCCGCTCTCCAAAGTCGGCGCCGAACTGCTGTTCGAGATCTTCAGCCAACGCTACGAACAAGGCTCCATCCTGGTTACCAGCAATCTCCCCTTCGACGAATGGCCCGGGGTCTTCGGCTCCGAGCGACTCACCGGCGCACTCCTCGACCGCCTGACCCATCGCGTGCACATCCTGGAAATGAACGGAGACCGCTATCGACTCGCCCAGAGCCGCTAACGACCGATCAAACGGCCCGACGCCGCCGACTAACCTCACCGACCACCATCAAAAATCAAAAAAGGGGCCTTCGGCCCCTTTTCTCATCCCCACCCGGTACACTTTTACTCCGCCTCAGCGGTACACTTTCTCTCCGCCGTTGACACATTTCGATTTCACAAAACTTAACCCATCCAACGATTAAGCTGCCATCGTCGTCAATTTCCAGATTTTCAGGACCATCTTTCCCTTGATCTTTCATCAACTTATATATCAGCTTGTCAAATCGAACACGCAACGCTCTCGCTCTCACGATTGCAATGCGCTTGCTATCTGTCTGCAAGGACCTTCTAACTTCCCGCTTGTTGCTGGGGAAGTGATGTCGTAATCGCTTGGGAACTACAGCCCGGAAATAGAAGGTTCCGTGCCTGTTTTCTGCCAGAAAGGCTGGGGGCATATGATCTCCCGATTTACCCGGCAGGTGTGCCTACCGAGTGTGTTACTTGCAGCAATCGAGAGATGATTTATTTAAATTTCAATAATATGGTGGAGGCGGCGGGAATTGAACCCGCGTCCGCAAATCCTCTGCCTTCGGCTCTACATGCTTATCCGACTCTATTGATTTAACCGCAGACTGCCCGAGCGGCAGGGAGGTCGTGCGGCGATTCCGTCAGGTTTTAGCGCCTCGGCCCCGGAAAAGCGTCAGCGCGAGCTTACAATTGGATTACCCCCGGAAACCGATCGCCTATAAGCGGGCTACCGACCGAAGGCTGGCTGACTTAAGCAGCCAGAGCGTAGTTGTCGTCGTTGGCAACTATTAAGTTGCAGATGGATTTACGAGGTATTCTGCACCTCGGCATGCACCTGGGGTTTCGCGATCCACGTCGAAGCCATGTCGCCCCCATTTGCTGATTTCATCTTACCACAATCGACGATCTCTTTCAGCTCTGACTTCATGCCTCCGCTGAGCCGTAATGCGTCTGCACGTAGCGCTCGACGATGGCCTGGAAATCGTCAGCGATATTGTCTCCCTTTAGGGTCACGGTCTTGACGCCGTCCTCAAACACCGGCGCCACAGGCTGCTCGCCGGTGCCCGGCAGACTGATGCCGATGTTGGCGTTCTTGCTTTCGCCAGGGCCGTTGACCACACAGCCCATGACGGCCACGTGCATGTCCTCGACGCCCTTGTACTTCTTTTTCCAGACGGGCATCTGGTGGCGCAGATGACTCTGTATCTGCTGGGCCAATTTCTGGAAATAGTCGCTGGTGGTCCTGCCGCAGCCAGGACACGAAATCACCATGGGCGTGAACGAACGGAGTCCCATAGTCTGCAGGATCTCCTGGGCAACAATGACCTCCAGGCTGCGATCCGCACCCGGCTCCGGCGTGAGGGAAATGCGGATGGTGTCGCCGATACCCTGCTGCAGCAGGACAGCCAAAGCCGCTGTGGAACCGACAATGCCCTTGGAGCCCATACCCGCTTCGGTCAGGCCTAGATGCAGGGCGAAATCACAGCGGGCAGACATGGCCTCGTACACCGCGATCAGTTCCTGCACCCCGCTCATTTTGCAGGAGAGAACGATGCGATCCTTGGGCAATCCCAATTCCACGGCCTTATGGGCACTTTCCAGCGCCGAGGTGATCACGGCTTCGCGCATGACTTCAGGCAGTGGCCTGGGATCCGCGAGTTGGGCATTTTCGTCCAGCAGACGCGCCAGAACGCTCTGGTCGAGACTACCCCAGTTCACGCCGATGCGCACCGGCTTCTCGTAGCGGCAGGCGAACTCGATCATCTGAGCAAACTGGGGGTCCCGCTTCGAGCCGCGCCCCACGTTGCCCGGATTGATCCGGTACTTGCCCAGAGACTTGGCGCAATCCGGATATTTATCCAGGAGCTTGTGCCCATTAAAATGGAAGTCGCCGATGAGCGGAACCGGACAATCCTTCTTGTCCAACAGTTCGCGAATGCGCGGCACCGCTTCCGCCGACTCCTCGCGGTCGACGGTAATCCGCACGAGTTCTGACCCCGCGCGGGCAAGCTCGTAAACCTGCTTCACGGTGCTTTCGACGTCCGCCGTGTCGGTATTGGTCATAGACTGCACGACGACGGGCGCACCACCGCCGATCTGAACATTGCCTACTTTGACACCGACCGTGTTTCTGCGAATCATGATGCTCGGGACCTCAGGGTCATTGGAAGTTGAGCTATTTTATCAGTCATCGGCCCCGTTCTTAAAGGCAAGGAATTTCTGACTCCGACAAGGACATTCGTGCGTATTCAGTATTTTTCCGACATTCATCTTGAATTTGGCACCCTCGCGAGACCCGACACGGATGCCGACATCATCGTCGCGGCGGGTGACATCGGCGTAGGCACCCAAGGGCTGAAATGGCTGCAGAGCCTTGAACGCCCTGTGGTGTATATCGCCGGCAATCACGAATTCTACGGCCAGGAGTACCACGCAATGGTCGATGCGCTGCGTCGTGGCGCCGAGCATTCCCTCGTTCACTTCCTGGAGTGCGAGACCCTGGTAGTCGGCGAGACCCGCTTTCTGGGTTGCTCGCTGTGGACAGAACTGGGGGGAGAGGAAAATGACCGGCTCGAGGATTTGCAGAGGCAGGTCAACGATTTCCGCCGCATACGCTTTCACGGCAATCCATTGACCTTCTCCGAGTACTCCCAGCTGCACAGAAAATCCAGACGCTGGCTGGTGAACCAGTTGGACCAGCCCTTTGACGGAAAGACGGTGGTGGTGACCCACCATGCGCCCACGCCCTGGAGCTGGCACGAAAGCCCCACCAGCATCAAGCGTTTCGCGTATTGCAACGATCTCAAGGAGTTCTTCCATACCTACGAGATTGCCGCCTGGTTCCATGGGCACACCCACGTGGTCTCCGACTACCGTTGCTCCGGAGCACGCGTGCTATGCAATCCCAGGGGATATTTTCCGGAGCACCTGGTGGGAGAGTTCGATCCGCGCCGGATCGTGGATATCTGAATCAGGCCGTGAGTTGAACCCGGTAGCCCGGCTCTTCGCCCTTGGAATCAGAGAAATTGGCGAGGTAAGCCTGGGCGGCTTGTGTCTGCTGCTTGCGTCTCTGCTCATTGAGATCCGAGAGCGCTTGGGCTTGCATCTGCGTAGCCGCTGCTGCGACCCGTCGGTCCTGCGATGAGGGATCGGCCGGGGCCAGCGCGGCCCGGCGTATGGTTTCCGCCTTTCGCAGCGTGGCTTCAGGGTCGTTGGCGACGGTCGAGGTATCGATGTTGACCTCCCCGCCAACGGCGTAGTTGCCACCATCCGGCCCCTTCTGGTAGCTAAAGCTGGCGCCTCCGGTGGCAAGACCTCCCGCAGCCGCCGTGTGCGCGGCTTCGTGAGCACGCACTTCGCGGTCGCGATCCTGCAACTGCTGTAACTGCTTCAGCTCGTCCTCGGTCAGCGTCTTGCCGTTTTTCGCCTTTGCGGCCTGAGCATTATGCTGCTCTGCCTCCGACGAAGCGTCTTGGCCCGCTTTTTCCGCACCGGGCTGGGTGTCCTTCGTAGCGACACTGACCCGCCCGAAATGTGGAAAACTGCTGCTGATGGGTGTTAGGTTCATCGTACCGCCCGCTCGCTCACGCACCTATTCGATTTGCCGAAACCTCGGGATTGCCCCGCCCCGGCATCGAAAATGACCGATCGTCCCGAATCACGGAAATCAACAGGATAGCGGCGTGCCGCCTGGGATCTTGATTGCATCGTATCCGTCCGGTAATCCCATCTGTAAGGCGCCCGATGGATTGCGCAAGATAGTGTCCACTTCAGTTTTTAGTGGACACTTTCATGGACTCATCTCCCAAGCGTACCCGGCGCTTCCATAGCGTTGCTTTCAAGCGGCAGGTGGTGGACGCCTGCCGACAGCCCGGTGCCTCAATTGCCGCGGTCGCGCTGGCACACGGCATCAACGCCAACCTGGCGCGGCGTTGGCTGCGCGAATCGGGCAGCGTAAGTGCCTCCAGAT
>NZ_JYNS01000032.1 GCF_000934725.1 Methyloterricola oryzae | reverse complement strand
TCGACCTTGTCCACCTTGGCGTTGCAGATCCAGTCGATATGCTTGTTGCGCAACTCGCTCTCCAGCAGGCCACGGGTGTCGCCCACCCCGCCCAGGCCCAGATGGCCGATGTAGGGCTCGGAGGTGACATAGGTCATCTTCACCTTGTCGCGGATCTTGCGCTTGCGCAAATCCGTCTCGGCGATGAACAGGTATTCGTAGGCCGGGCCGAAGCAGGACGCGCCCTGCACCGCACCGATGATGATCGGCCCCGGATCCTTGACGAAGCCCTCCCAGAATTCGCCCGAAGGTCCCGCGTGGTCCACATGGCAGACCGACTGGGTATGCCCTTCCGGCCCCAGGCCCGGAATCTCGTCGAAGGCCAGCTTGGGGCCGGTGGCGATGATCAGGTAGTCGTAAGCCACCGCGTTGCCGTCGGCCAGTTCCACCTGGCTCTGCTCCGGGTGGATGCGCGTCACCTTCTGCTGGATGAAGGTGATCTTTTTCTTCTTGAACACCGGCGCCAGTTCCACCTTGATGTCGTCGGGCTTGCGCCAGTTCACCGCCACCCAGGGGTTGGACGGCACGAAATGGAAGGTCGGGGTGTCGGCGATAACCACCACCTCGTCTTCCTTGCGCGCGTTCTCCTTCATCTCGAAGGCCATGGGGATGCCGCCGATACCGGCACCGATGATCACGATTTTTGCCATTGGCTTTTCCTCTGGTTTTTTAGTTTTGCGACCGGACAGGCATTCCTAAGCACTTTTCGGCTTCCGCTGCAGGGCCGTGTTCGACCCCGGGTCAGTGCGTCGAAAACCAGGTGTGGCCATTCCGGGCTGGGCAGATTGCTTTGCAATCAACACTTGTAGTGTGGTCAATTGCCATGCCAACTATCTCAACCCAATAAGAGTTAAATATTTCAATAACTTTTAATACTCTGCGATTTCTCCACGCTTCGGACAGCCGGACTGGATGAAACATGTGGAGACAATCTGAAACATCTAGCCGGCATTTTTGAAACAGCCGGGGCGAGACCCTGGACATTGACCAAAGACTGACTAAACGCCCCGCCTGGCGCTATTTTTACGCGGCGCTGAGCGGCTGGCAGGGCAGATTCACGCGCGTTGACAGGGCATCAGCCTAACCCTAATCTTCTTACGTAGAATTACTCATCAAGCGCGACTTCCGGCGCAGAATCGCTGGCTGGCATTGCGCCGCCCACGCCCCCCGGTAGGGCAGGGGCACGCGTAATCCGATGAACTTGTTCCTCGCCCATTCCACCCGCTTCCC
Source organism: Methyloterricola oryzae (assembly GCF_000934725.1). Classification (NCBI taxonomy): domain Bacteria; kingdom Pseudomonadati; phylum Pseudomonadota; class Gammaproteobacteria; order Methylococcales; family Methylococcaceae; genus Methyloterricola; species Methyloterricola oryzae. Next base: position 15,732 of record NZ_JYNS01000032.1, on the reverse strand, counting down.
CCGCCTATGGCTGCGAAAACTCTAACCGTGCCCAAGTTCTCCGGGCACCTGTGGTCGACGGCAGGAATGTTCCTTATATTCGCCCTGGCCTTCGCCGCTTATGTCTATTCGGAGAAGCAGATCGACCGCGCCCACCAACAACGGTTGCATTCCTTCCGCCTGGCCGAAGAACTGAGGCACACGTCGAACGACCTGACACGTATGGCGCGTAGCTATGTGCTGACCGGCGAACCGCGCTACAGGCACTATTACGATGAAATTCTCGCCATCCGTGATGGCAAGCGCCCACGGCCAGGCCGCAACGAGGAGATCTACTGGGACCAGATCCTGGCCAATCCCGGGCTGGAGCGATCAGAAGGGCCACCGGTTCCCTTGCTGCAGATGATCCGGAATGCCAGCTTCAGCGCGGAGGAACTGGCGCTCCTGGAAAAGGCCAAGTCCCTGTCCGACGAACTGACCCGCATCGAACTCTCCGCGATGGAGGCGGCTGACACCGCTGGATCCAGCACTCCTGAGGCGCGCCTGCGGGCCGGCTTACGGCTTCAGGATGACGCGTACTACAAGGCGAAGGCCGCGATCATGGACGCCATCGACCGCTGCAGCCAACTGGCGGATGAGCGTACCCGGTCCCTGGTCAAGTCCGCAGAGCATTGGGCGATCACGCTGTGCCTCGTCGTCATCCTCTGTGTCAGCCTCTTCCTGCTGAGCCTGTGGCGTGCCTACAGCAGCCTGCGGCGGATCCTGGGTGCACCGGTGGAAACCATCTATCGCGGCATAGTCCACTTGGGCAGCGGAGATTTCGCCAAACCCATCGTAGTCCACGACTCATCGCGCGACAGCATTCAAGCCTGGATTGCCGAAACCCACGAAAAGCTGGCCCGCCTGGAGCAGGCACGTTACCGGGCCGAGATCCAGACCCGGCGCGTGAACCAGTTGTATGCGGCGCTAAGCCAGTTCAATCAGGCCATCGTGCGAAGTTCCAGCGAGGTGGAACTGTTTACCCGAATCTGCCGGGATGCCGTGCTCAATGGCGGCATGCGTTGCGCCTGGGTGGGAATGCTCGACCCGACCGGGAGCAAGCTGCTCCCGGTCGCCGCCTATGGCGACAGCGCCGACCTTCTCCTTCAGCGCGAGTTGGGCCTGGAAACTGAGCGACGGCAAACGACAACTCTGTCTGCCGTTAGGCATGGCAAGCCCTGCTGGTCGCAGGATGCGTCGAACGATGCCGATCCCCTCTCGTGCTGCGAGAACTTGCCCGGTTGCAACTGGAAATCCTGCGCGGCGCTGCCTCTGCACCGGGAAGGACGAATCGTGGGCGCCGTGACCTTATACTCTGGCGAAAGCGAGGCCTTCGATAGTGAAGAGCGCGCCCTGCTGTCGGAGATGGCGGAAGACCTGGACTTTGCCCTCGACAACTTCGCGCGAGCGGAGAGGGCCCGCCAGACCCAGATGGAACTGGCCGAGTCCCGTAATCTGCTGAAGACCGTCATCGACACAGCGCCGACGCGGATCTTCTGGAAAGACAGGGATTCGCGCTACCTGGGCGCCAACCCGCTGTTCGCAAGGGATGCCGGGTTTTTGTGCCCGGAGGACCTGATCGGCCAAGATGATTTTCAACTGGCATGGCGGGACCAGGCCGCGCAATACCTTGCCGACGACCGCGAAGTGATGGAGACCGGCGTACCCAAGCTTTCATTTGGCGAACGTCAGACCACGCCGGAAGGCAGGATCATCTGGATCAAGACGTGCAAGGTGCCCCTTCGTGACGCCAACGGCAACGCGGTGGGCGTACTGGGCATCTATCAGGACATCACCGAGGAGAAGCGGACTGAGGCAGCCCTTCGGCGCAGCCAGACTTTTCTGGAGCGCGCTCAGGCCGTCGCCAAGATAGGCAGCTGGTATCTGGAAATCGCACACGGCAAACTGGAGTGGTCGGAAGAGACTTACCGCATGTTTGGCATCCCGCCGAACCAGGCGCTGACCTATGAGGCTTTTCTGGAAAAAGTCCATCCCGAGGATCGCGCCTTGGTCGATAGCGCCTGGCAGGCCGCGCTGCGGGGGGAATCGCCCTACCACGTGGAACACCGCATCCTAGTGGGGACTGAGACCCGCTGGGTGGAAGAGCGGGTCGAGTTGGAGTTCGACGAGTCCGGACACTGCATCGCCGGCATCGGGACGGTGCAGGACATCACCGAAAGGAAGCAGCACGAGGAACGCATCAACTTCCTTGCCAACTACGACGGCCTGACCGGCCTACCCAATCGTCTGAAGTTGGATGAGCACCTGCGCAATGCGCTGAGCCTAGCCAGACGCAATCAGGACAGCCTGGCCCTGATGTTCCTGGACCTGGACCATTTCAAGGACATCAACGATACCCTGGGTCATCGCGTAGGCGACGCCTTGCTGGTGCGACTGGCGCAGCGCCTGCGCGAAATTCTCCGCCAGGAAGATATCCTGGCCCGCCTCGGCGGAGATGAATTCATCCTGCTTCTTCCCGCTACCGACGCCCTCGGCGCCACCCAGGTGGCACAGAAGATTCAACAGGCCTTCGCGGAGAATTTTTTCATCGACCCCTACAAGCTCACACTTTCCGCCTCCATCGGCATCGCCTTGTACCCGGAGGACGGCACCGACATGGAAGCCCTGTTCAAGAACGCCGATACCGCCATGTACCGCGCCAAACAGGAAGGCCGCCGCGCGTTCCGCTTTTTCACCGAGGAGATGCAGGCGGATGTGCTGCGCAAACTGCAGATCATCAATGGGCTACGCGATGCGGAACGCAACGCGGAATTGAGCCTGGTGTTTCAGCCGCAGATCGCCCTGCCCGATCGAACCGTCATCGGCTGCGAGGCCCTGCTTCGCTGGAACCACCGTGACCTGGGCCCCGTTCCGCCAGGCGAGTTTATCCCCATCGCCGAGGAGAGCGGCCTCATTCTCGGCATCGGCGAATGGGTTCTGCGACACTCCGCACGCCAGGCACGAATCTGGCGGGATGCGGGGCTGCCACCCCTGATCGTCTCGGTGAACCTGTCCTTCGGCCAGTTGCGTCATGGTGACTTGGCGGAATTGGTCACCCGTATCCTGGAAGAGGAGAGCGTGCCACCCGAATGGCTGGAACTGGAACTGACCGAGGGCGTCGCCATGACCAACCCACAGGCCTCCATCGAGACCATGGACCTTTTGAATCAGTTGGGAGTTCGCCTCGCCATCGACGACTTCGGGACCGGCTATTCCTCCCTGAGCTATCTCAAGAAGTTCAAGATACGCAAGCTCAAGATCGACCAGTCCTTCGTGCGCGATATCGGCATCGACCCGGATGACCGCGCCATCGTCGGCGCCATCATTCAAATGGCGCAGCGTCTGGGCCTGCAGACTGTGGCCGAAGGGGTTGAAACCGCGGAACAGCTCAGCTACCTCCTGGCCCAGGGCTGCACAGGCGTTCAGGGCTACCTCTTCAGCAGACCAGTGCCCGCGGAACAGTTCGCGTCCTTCGTGCAAACGCCCCGCTAAGCTTGCCTGATTCCTAACTCTCCCAAGAACATCGCCGCAAGGGGTCAGACGTTGTTCACAAGCCAGCTATGTTATAGTATAACTTTTAATACAGGCTCGGGATCCACATTTTAGGCGTGCCGAGGTAGCGCTCGTATGCCAGGTGCGCCTTCCAGGGTTCCACTTGCCTTCCGCGGAATCTGATCACAGGGAATGTGCCGTGGTGAGACAATCAGTGGCTGTGCTTGGCGAATCGGCCCTACCGATCGGCGACGATCTTACGCATCGGGAATGACTTGTCTCGGGGAGCCACCGGCGCCGCTTGATCTAGAGTGACGCATCCCCAGCCAATTACGATATAACATTTTTATCACATCAATGGATGCAAACTTGATCGAATCCCGAGCCCTGGCTGCGGCCGTGCTAGCCTGCCTGGCCTTGCACTCGGCGAAAGCAGCCGAGCAGGCCACGGAACTGGAAACGGTGGTGGTGACGGCCCCGCTGCGCGATAAAGTCTCCGATTCGGCCATGCCCGTCACCGTGCTGAAGGGCGAGGAACTGCAGCTCAAAATGGGCCGCAGCATCGGCGAGACGCTCAAGCTCGAGCAGGGCATGTCCAGTCAGTCCTTCGGCCCCGGCGTCGGCACCCCGGTGATTCGCGGACAGACAGGACCCCGGGTGCGGGTCTTGGCCAACGGCATTGGCGCCAACGACGCCTCGGCCATCAGCCCAGATCACGCCACCAGCATCGAACCCACCCTGGCGGAGCGCATCGAGGTCCTGCGCGGTCCCGCCACCCTGCTCTACGGCAGCGGTGCCATCGGCGGCGTGGTCAATGTCATTGACAACCGTATTCCCGGATTCCGCCCGGACAAGCTGCTGGGCGGAGCCGTGGAGCAGCGCTACGACTCGGTGGCCGACGAAAAGACCACCGCGCTCAAGTTCGAGGGTGGCAAGGATCAGTTCGCCTACCACCTCGACGGCTTCTACCGGGAGCGCAACAACATGGATATCGGCGGCCGCGCCATCGACGTGGACGCAGTTCGGGTCAGCGACCCGACCCTGGACGTGGTAAACAACCCGCAAGGCGTCCTGCCCAACACCTGGGGCCACACCATCAGCGGCTCCGCCGGCCTCTCGTGGGTGGGCGATCCGGGGTTTGCCGGCGCCTCCTACAACCGCCTGGAGAACAATTACGGCGTGCCGGACGATGGTACCGGCAAGGAAACCGTCCGTATCGACCTGCGCCAGAACAAATACGATTTCAAGAGCGAACTCAACGACCCCTTCCCCTTCGCCAAGCTGATACGCTCGCGCCTGGGCTACACCGATTATCAGCACACGGAGATCGCCAATGGCGAGAAGGGCGCCTTCTTCAGCAATGAAACCTTCGAGGGCCGGCTGGAGCTTACCCATCAGGACATCGGCCCGGTACGCGGCGTGGTGGGCTTTCAGGCCCAGTCCAGCGATTTCTTCGGTGAACATTACCACCATCACAAGGACGAAGGAGGTGGGGAAGACCATGCCGGAGAGGAGGAACACGTGGAAGTCGAGGTTCTGGTGCCGCGCTCGCTGATCCAGAGCTTCAGCGTGTTCGGCGTGGAATCCCTGGACCTAGGGCCTGTCACCTATCAACTCGGCTTACGCGTCGAACAGACCAGCATCGATCCCAAGAGCGGCCCGAGTTTCGACTACACGCCGGTGTCGGCCTCGGCATCGGCCAGTTGGAAAATCGACGACAGCAACCGTCTGAACCTCGCCATCACCCGTTCCTCGCGCGCGCCACAGGTGCAGGAACTGCTCTCCAACGGCTTCCATCACGCGACCCGCAGTTTCGAGCGGGGCGATACCTCGCTCACCGAGGAAACCTCCTACAACCTGGATCTGGGCTACCGCTTCAATGCATCGTGGATGCGGGCCGAGGTGGACCTGTTCCATAACTGGGCCAACCACTACATCTACCTCCGGCGCACCGGCGAGTTTGTCAACGAGCATGGCGAGCCCTGCTTGGGCAACGAGGAGTGCGCCCCGTTGGTCGTCTCCTCGCAGGGCGACGCGACCTTCAAGGGATATGAAGCGAAGCTGATCTTTCCGCTGATGGAAACATCCTATGGTCTGCTGGACATGACCCTGTTCAGCGACTACACCCGCGGCGAGTTCGCCCAGGGCGGCGACGTTCCGCGCATGCCGCCGCTGCGCTATGGGGTCCAGTTCGACTACACGCTGGACGAGCTTTCCAGCTATGTGCGCTATACCCGAGCCGACTCGCAGCCCTACGCCGGCGACTTCGAATCCAAGACCGACGGCTACAACCTGCTCAATGTCGGCGTCGACTATCAGGTACAGGCTTATCAGGACGCCAAGCTCATGGTCTTCGCCAAGGGCAACAACCTGCTCAACGAGAACATCAGGAACTCCACCTCGTACCTGCGTAATTTCGCGCCCGAACCCGGCCGTGGCGCCGAAGTGGGGATACGCATCACCTATTGAACCGAACGGCGACTATCGCCGCGGGATACCAGCGTAACGAGCGATCAGCCGCATGCGAAAGATAACGGCAACCTCATGGAACCCATGTTCCCATAGATGCTCCCGGTCACGGTACTCTGCGGCATTCGTGGCAGCGGCAAGACCACCCTGCTAAACCGACTGTTGCAATCAACGCCCCATCAGGCAGCCCTGAGGTTGGAAGACCGCATGTCATAGGCGCCGCCTAAAAAGCCACAGCACGGGTTGTCAAACAACCATAACGCCCCTGTCACACAGCTTTTACACAGCGGCTCTACTTTAGCGGGGCCCAGTCAGATCAGTCCATGACCGGATGACCTATGCTCGCCCCCGGTTGGCGCCGGGGCCGCTTATTCCACTCAAGAATCAAAAATGACCCGGAGCTACACGATGAACCCCTCTTTTCCACGCAGAGAGCTGGCTATTGCCATTGGCCTGCTGCTGGCAGGCTCCACGGCCTTCGCCGCTGAAACCCGCTTCGACAAATTCACTCCGCTGGCGGCCTCTGCTGGCCCGACTTTGGATGAATCCACGCCGGTCACTCTGAGCAGCCCAAATTTCACCCAGAAATCCATCGGCGAACGCCAGGCTCAGCTCGCCGCCGGCATTCCCAACAGCGGCAACTGGGACATGCTGACCCTGAACGAGACCGGCAAGGACAAAGGCCGTTACCTGTTTACCGTGTTCGAAACCGGCCAGGCCGGCGTGCAGCGGTATGACCGCAAGACCGGCAAGACCGAAACGCTTTGGTTCAGCCCGGCAGCCGGCGCCCATGTCTCCTTTGACGCCTCCTACTGGACACCCTGGGGCACTCTCATCACCGCCGAGGAAAGCTGGAGCACCAACCCGGCCGGCGCCACCAGCCCCTACGGCCGCTTGTTCGAGCTGAAGAATCCCACCAATGCCCCGGGCATCAAAGAGCCCTTTAACGCCGCCAGCAACGACGGCGCTGATTTCGTGCACCAGAACGTGATCCCGCGCACCTCCCACGAGGGCATCCAGTTCGACGGTGACGGCAACATGTATTTCATCGACGAGTTGAACGGCGGCTGCATCTACAAGTACACGCCCAAGGCCCGCATGATCGACGTACTGCGCGGCAAGGCTGATTACTTCGCCGCCGGGCAGACCTTCGTGCTGCGCGTGGGCGATGGCCTGACGCCCAACGCCACCGGCGCCTACGAGTGGGTGCCTATCACCGACCAGGAGGGTAACGGCCTGCCCGGCGCCCTGGTCATCACCGACACCAACGGTGTGACCTCCGTGGACGGCCGCAACACCACCGATCTGCCCGCATTCAAGGGTACTGACTATCAGCGTCCGGAAGACCTGCAGATCCAGGTGGTCAAGGGTCGCGAGTACCTCTACGTGGCAACCACCACGACCCACGAGGTGTACCGGATGGATCTAAAGAATCAGAAGATCTCGGTTTTCGCCAACCGCAACACCCTGGATCTGGCCAGCGGTCTGGCCATCGGCGCTGCCTTGACTAACCCGGACAACCTGGCCATCGACGCCGAGGGCAATATCTACGTCGTGGAGGATCAGCCAGGCGGCGTTAACGACGACATCTGGTTCGCCAAGGACCGGAACCAGGATGGCGACCTGACCGATCCGGGTGAAGGCCTGGCCCGCTGGGCGTCCAATGGCACCGTCGGTTCCGAGTTCACCGGCCTCTACTTTGATCCCTTCAACCCGAACCGCGCCTGGGTCAACATCCAGCATCCGGACAGTGCAAACGACCGCACCATAGAAATCAAGGCGATGGAGCCAGGCGAAGACCGCTAATCAAGTAAGCGAAGAGAGCGCAGGGACGCGCCAACCCATACGAGTCAATCTCCTAACCCCTTCGACCACCGCAATTCCACGAATTGCGGTGGTCTTTTTCTATGCGCTCACGAGCGGCAACAACCCGCGGCCTGCTGCACTGGCGGACATTTCACCGAACCAAAGGAGCAGAAGACGCAGCAGTCACCCGGAAGAGGCTTGAGAAGCGTTTTGCAGGCGGTGCATTCATAGTAGAACTGGCAGGCATCGGTGGGCATGATCTCACGTCGGGCGTGACCGCAATGCGGGCAGGTCAGCACCGATTCCAGTATCGGCTCCTCCGTCATGGGCGCCGCTCCGGGAACCAGCCGCGGGTGGCGTTGCACGCGGAACACACCGAGAGCATGACCGGCACTTCCACCAGCACGCCCACTACCGTGGCCAGGGCCGCGCCGGATTCCGGCCCGAACAGCGTGATTGCCGTCGCCACCGCCAATTCAAAGAAGTTGCTGGCGCCGATCAGGGCGCCGGGCGCGGCCACCGCATACTCGACCTTGAACAGCCGCATCAATCCGTACACCAGCCCGGCATTGAAATACACCTGGATCAGGATGGGCACGGCAATCAGGCCCACATGCAGCCAGCGCGTGGTCAGGTTATCGGCCTGGAAAGCAAAGATCAGCACCAGGGTGAGCAGCAGCGCGCTAATGGCAACCGGGTGCAGGCGCGGCAGGAAAGCCTGCTCGAACCATGCGCGGCCCTTGAGACCCAACAGCAGCTTTCGGGTCAGGACGCCGGCGCTCAGGGGAATCGCGATGAACACGATCACCGACCACAGCAATACGTCGAAAGGTACTTCCAGGCCCGAGGCACCGGAAACCAGATACTTCACGATCGGGGCAAACGCCGCCAGCATGATCAGGTCGTTGACCGCCACCTGCACCAAGGTGTAGGCAGGATCGCCGTCGGTCAAATAACTCCAGACGAACACCATGGCGGTGCAGGGCGCGGCCGCCAGGATGATCACGCCTGCGGTGTACTGATCTGCCGCTTCCGCTCCGATAATGGGCAGGAACAGATACCGGAAAAACACCCAGCCTAGCAGCGCCATGCTGAAGGGCTTCACCAGCCAGTTGACGAACAGGGTCACCAGCAGGCCCTTGGGGTTTCGGCCCACCTCCAGCACCGAGCCGAAATCCACTTTCAGCATCATGGGGTAGATCATCAGCCAGATCAGCCCGGCGATAGGCAGGTTGATGTGGGAGATCTCCACAGTGCGCAGCGCCGCGACGGGCTCGGGGAGAAGCTTTCCGATCAGTACCCCGACCCCCATGCAAAGCGCCACCCAGACTGTGAGATAACGGTCGAACAGGCTCATGCGCTTGGCAGCCGGCGTGATGTTCTGTAGAGTGCTCATCACAAAATTCTCCTTGAAGCTCAATCGGATTCGCGGCCGATGCGGTTCAGCGCTTCAGCCAACTCGGCTTTGGACAGGGTGTCCGCAGGCAGGTCCAGCAGCCGCCTGATGCGCCGCTCCAGAGCGGCATAAGTGGCCTCGAAGGCGGCCTCGATTTTTTCCGGCGGTCCCTCCACATGGGCCGGGTCAGGCAGCCCCCAGTGGCCGCGCACCGCCGAACCCAGGTAAACTGGACAGGTTTCTCCATCAGCGGATGCACATACGGTGATGAGAATGTCGATGTTCGCATCCGCGAACTCATCCCAGGATTGGCTCCGGTAGCCTTCGGTGGGAAGTCCGTGGCGGGCCAGGGTGGCCAGGGCATGTGGATTAACCTTGCCCACGGGATGGCTGCCGGCGCTAAAGGCCTTGAACCGGCCCTGACCCAGGTGGTTGATCAGGGCCTCGCCAAGTATGCTGCGGCAGGAGTTGCCGGTGCAGAGCACCAGCACGTTCATCGGTGTTCGATTCACTTCATTTCCCTTCGGATGGGTTTCGAGAACAGGCTGCTTTGAGCCGCCATTTCAGTCGGTGGCGGATTCAATCGTCATTCCAACCAGGACCTGAAGTCGCGCAGCGCCGACCGGTTCCTCCGGCTGCAGCGCGACCACCGCATAGCGCGCGGCATGACGGGTCGCCACCGCCTCGATCTGCGCCAGTTCGTTGCTGGCGCGCTGCCGCAACAACGGCGAACGGGTGCGCCCTGCCGCGAGGCTCTGATTGATGACCCAGGCCCAGGGTTCAATCCCCGCGCGCCGCAGATCGTCCTGAAGATGGGCGGCCTCCAGAACCGGCGTCGATTCCGCCAGAGTGACGATCAGCACCTTGGTCCGCTTCGGGTCCTGCAGACGCATCATGGGCGTGGTGAAATGCTGGCCTGTGCTCATCTGGCGGGCCACCTCGCGGTGATAGGCACCGGTGGCGTCGAGAAGCAGCAGGGTATGGCCGGTGGGGGCCGTGTCCATCACCACAAACTTTTGCCCGGCTTCGCGGATGATGCGGGAAAAGGCCTGGAACACCGCGATTTCCTCGGTGCAGGGCGAACGCAGGTCCTCTTCCAGCAAGGCGCGGCCTTGGGCGTCGAGGTCCTTGCCCTTGGTTTCCAGCACGTGGGCCCGGTAGCGCTCGGTTTCGACCCGCGGATCGATCCGGCTCACCGACAGATGCTCGACGCTGTCAGGCAGGGTCTCGCCCAGATGCGCGGCCGGGTCCGAGGTGCTGAGATGCACCGGCAACCCGCGCCGCGCCAGCCCCAGCGCGATGGCCGCGGCGAGCGTGGTTTTGCCGACGCCGCCCTTGCCCATCAGCATCACCAGGCCGTGGCCATCGGCGGCGATCGCATCCAGAAGGTCGCTCAGCCCGGGGACTTGCGGCAGCGCACTGCCAGCCTGGGAAGAAGGGATCGCGTCCTCACCCTCCGCGAAGAAGCGCCTTAGCACGTCGACCCCCATCAGGTCCCGGGACTTGAGTGCGAGTCGATCCTGGGGGAGTGTGCGCAAGGACTCGGGGATTCCGGTCAGCGCGGCTTGCTCCCGCGCCACGATGGCGGCGGCCAGTCGATCGTCCTCCGCCTCGCTGGCGGGGAGGATGCCATTGATCACCAGAAACTGCTCGCGAAGACCGATGGCCGCCAGTTCTTCGTGAGTGCGCGCCACTTCGCCAAGGCTTGCGCGCTGCGCGCGCGCCACCAGGATCAAGCGTGTGCGGCTGCGGTCGGCCAGAGCTCCCAGCGCCGCCTTGTACTGTGTGCGTTGCTTTTCCAGCCCGGCGAGAGGACCGAGGCAGGAAGCATCGCCCTTGCCTTCCTCCAGGAAGCCGCTCCACGCGCCCGGAAGCTGCAGCAGGCGAATGGTATGCCCTGTAGGCGCGGTGTCGAACACGATATGTTCATAGCCCGCCACCCGCTCCGAGTCGGTCAAAAGCTCGGTAAACTCGTCGAATGCCGCAATCTCTGTGGTACAGGCACCGGAGAGTTGCTCCTCGATGCCCCGTACCACTGACTCGGGTAGGAGACCCCGCACCGGACCGACAATGCGATCACGATAGCCCTGGGCCGCCGCCTGAGGGTCGATTTCCAGCGCATCCAGCCCCTTGACGGCCTCTATGGGGCAGATGACCGGGCCGATGCTGGCGCCGAACACCTGCCCCACGTTGGAGGCCGGGTCGGTGCTGACCAGCAGTACGCACTTGCCGGTCTCCGCGAGCCGAATCGCTGTGGCACAGGCTATGGAGGTCTTGCCGACCCCGCCCTTGCCGGTGAAGAACAGGTAACGTGGCGGCGCATCCAAGAATCGCATGGCTGGACGTCCGGATCAGCAGCAGCGGCTGCCCTTGCAACAACCGCCGCCCGTGAGCGCTTCCGTCGCTGGCGGCTCGATGCCTGCCCAGCGCGCCAGTTCGCCGCGATTGGGATAGCGGCCCGCAAGCGCCACCTCGCCGTCCAGAAGCACCAGCGGCAGGCCCTCCGGGCCAGACCGTTCGAGGTAGCTTTTGACCACGGCGTTTTCCGCAAAGGCCAGGGGTTGCTGAGCCAGGTTGTAGCGATCGATCGAGGCGCCGTTCTGCTTCGCCCAGTCCACGTCGGCAGCGAAGTTCACCAGACTCTGATCGACTTCGGTGCCGCAAACACCGGTGGAGCAGCACAAGGCAGGGTCAAAAATTTCAAGTTTTTTCATGGCAATATCTCGTTTTTGGAGCCAATACGGCAGTGCTTGGGTATTCATATGCTGCCAATCTCGCGAACCTGTCGCTGCAAAGCGAGGCGTTCGAGACTGGCGTGGTTCAAGCTGACAAACAGGCTGATGCGCCTTTCCAGCAGGACGAAGGCGCGAGAAAACGCCAGTTGCAACTCCTCCTCTGGCGCGGCGGCCTCAGCCAGGATGCTGCGGGCGGAATTGCCGGTACAGAGGAACAGCACATTGAAAACCCGGTCGTTCATGTCAGAACCTCTTCGTCGGGGCAACAGGTGGACACCGCGCTTGCTTCGCAGGGCTGACCTCCGCAGCAGTTTTCCGTGAGGTAAGCAAGCAGGGCGTTCATAGCCTGGAAGTCGGCGGCGTAATACAGAAAGCGGCCTTCCTGCCGCACCGACACCAGATCCGCGCGGGCCAGTTCCTTTAAATGGAAGGACAGTGAGGAGGGAACGAGCCCAAGGCTCTCGCTGATTTTGCCCGCGGCAAGCCCTTCGGGCCCTGCCTGGACCAGCAGGCGAAAAATGGCGAGACGGGTTTCCTGCGCCAGGGCGGTGAGGGATCGTACGGCGGTTCTCGTTTCCATATTTCGAATATTATCGAACTATGGAAATAAAACAAGCCGGCCCTTGCGGGCGGCTGCTTTCAACTATTCCCCGTCGTCCTCGGCGGCGGCTTCCTCAGCCGGTGAGGGTTCCTGTTCCGCTTTCCCTCGAGACTGGCTCTCCGGCTCACGCCAAGGCGTCACCTTGAGATCCTCCAGCTTGAAGCGGAAATCCTGTGCCGCATTTTCTTCGGCCACCGAAGCAAAGCCCGTGAAAGGCTCATCCTTCAGCACGGTCCAGATTCCCTTGTCCTTGTATTTCTCCATCAATTCCTTGTTGGCGCTCAGCATCTGCGCGTTCTTGTCCCCGCAGGCCTTGATCCACTGGCTGCGTTCGTTGACCGCTTGCACCAGAAGGGCGTTGTCCTGGCGAAATCGACCCAGTTCCTGCTGGGTTGCCCTCAGCTTGCCACTCAGGGACTCGAAGCGCCTGGCTTCGGAACCCAGACGGCCCTGCAACTGCTCATTGTTGCTGTGCAAACCGTCGATCGCCGCTTTCTGCTGCCGCACCTGGTCTTGCAGGCCTTCCAGGTCCTTGACCTGGCCATTGAGCTTGTCCACCTGTTCCTGCAAGGCGGCTTTCTCGGCCTGCAGGCTAGTGACCGTTGCCGTCAGGTCCCGCAGCATGCCTTGCGCCTTGCGCAGGGCCTGGGCAGAGGCGTCGGGCTTCTTAGCCTCCGCGAAGCCTGCTTCCGGAAGCAGGGTGAAAAGCACCATAAACCCGAAAATTCGAATGAACCCGGTAGTCCCACTCCACCATCGAGTTGCGGCAGTTACGCTAGACACGTGCGGTACTCCCCCTAGCTCAGAAGCGGGCATTCAGGTCCACCAGCAGCAGGTCCACATCCAGCGGCGGGCCATCGATGGACGAGGTCGACATCCAGCGGGCGGTTAGCCAGGTGTTGGTCAGCAGGCCATAGCTGGCGCCGAAGATCCAGCCCTGCGCATCGGTGCCGGCAAGGTGGAAATTGGAGTCGGTGAAGGCATCCAGCACAGCATCACGCTCGAGATACTTGTACGCCAGGAACATGCCCCAGTCGTTTAGCTTCTTCATTTCCGGATAACCCACGTCGAAGCGCACCTGGAAGGCGTTGGTGCGCGGCTTTAGATCGCCATAGTTGACGATGCCGGCCAGCCCTCCCACCGGTGCGGCCCGCTGCAGGATCTGCTGCTCGTCGAAACCCAGGTTCTTGGTGTACTCCGCCGTCAGGCTCAGGTGAATGGGGTCGAAGCGAACAAAGTCATACGTCGCCGTGATGTTGAGCAATTGGAAATTGGACGCCAGGCCCACCCGGCAAATATCGTTGGCACAGCCGAAGGGGTCGTTGGCCCCATTGCGGATGGCCATCAGCGTATTGCCCTTGGTGAAGAACTCGGGCGCCGTCCAGTCGGTATCCACGTCCGAGTTGAACTGGCGCGGCTGCGCCTGGGTATTGCGGTAGTCATAGTAGGCGATGCCCGCCTTCAGGCGCGACTGGTCCTGGAATTGCCAATCTGCGCCGGTCTGCACACCCCAGAACCATTTGTCGTGGGAGCTGAGTTGCACCTCCTGCAGCGGAAACGCGCCCACTGTCAGGAAAAGACTGTTGGGCTGGGTGACGCCGTAATTGATCTGACGGAACTGCGGGCCCGATCTGAAATAATCGTTCTTGAGGGGGATCTGCTCGCCAATGGGCAGCCGGAATGTGCCGGCCAGTCCTTCGAAGCTCAGGTCGGAATCGAACACGTTGTCCGTGGCCAGCCAGGGATTGCCGAAGCGCCCGCCCCACACGGTGAACCAGTTGGTCTTGTCCTCGGTGATGTGGTCGTACTCCACGAAAGCACGGTCCAGGGCCAGTTCGTATTGCCGGCCGTACTGACCCAGGGTCTGGTTGACGGAAATCGGGCTGCGGTCGTTGCTGGTGGCCAAGCGCACGCCCGCCTTGAAGTTGTCGGCGATCTGGGCTTCCAGGGCAAGCCGCATGCGCATGCGGTAGCGCTCGCGGTCATGGGTGGTGTTGAAGTAGGCGTTGGGGCCCAAATCGGTGAAGCTGTCGTCCTTGTTGACCGCCGGCCAGTCGATGTAACTGAACTCCTGGTTGTCGTCGCCAAAGAAATCGCCCTCTCCGCGCAGACGCATGTCACCGGACAACTTGAAGCGATTCACCCAGTCCGGCAGGGCCGCCGGTATGCCCCATTTCTCTTCCTTGGCCTGGGCCTTGACCTCCTTGACCACGTCCTTCGTCAGCTCGGCGCGCACCTCGTTGCGGATCTCTTCCTTGACGAAGGCCGGCACGTAGGTCACGCGCACCGTTCCAGGCGGCGGCGTCTTCCCGCCCTTGGCCGCGACCGCGCCGCCCGCCGCAGATCCAGTCGCAGTGCTTGCCGCGGCAGCCTTCTCTTCCTTCTGACGCTCTTCGGCGGCTTCTTTCTCGGCTTTGCTTTCCGCGGACTCGACCATTTTCTTGGCCTTGCTCTTGTCCAGGATGCCTTGCTCCACCAACATGTCGATGAGGTTCAGGGTGGTGTTGCGCAACTTTAGCAACTCGGCCTTCTCATCGGCAACAGCCGGCGACGCCAGCACGCAAGCCACCACGGCAGCGATCGCCTTACGATCTGCTTTCATTAAAAATCACCAGTGCTTGGATAGTTTTTGGATTTAGGATCGGATGCGCACTTTCACGGGCTGCGGCATGTTTTCCGGCGGCTCGTTTAAACGGACGCGCAGGTGAGCGAGCGCTTCGCGCAGGGCCTCGTCCACCTCGACGACGCCGCTCCCGGAGGCCAGTTCGGCACGGCTGATGCCACCGTCGCGGCCCACCCAGATGTTGGCAATCACCGAATAGCGTTTGCCTCGCGCCTTCTCGCCGAGTGACTTCTGCAGCGCGTCGGCCACCTCGCGCTGGAGGTGCTGGCCATAGAAGATCACGGCGTTGCCACCGCCGCCGCCGATCAAGCCGCGACCGCCCTTCTTACCCATCAGTCCGAAGGCATCGCCGCCGGCGCCGCCCTCGGCATCCACGCCCAGGTCTTCGCTCGGAGGGGCTTCTTCCGCCTCGGGTTGCTCCGGTTCTGGCTCAGGTTCCGGCTCCTCGATCTTCTCGGGCTCAGGCTCTGGCTCCGGCGGTTTTTGTTCCGGCGGCGGGGGCGGTGGTGGCGGCGGCGGCTGGATCACGGTGATCTGCTGCACCTGTTTCTTGGCCTGCGCCGGCTTCTCGAACAAGCCTTGCAGCAGGTAC
>NZ_JYNS01000031.1 GCF_000934725.1 Methyloterricola oryzae | reverse complement strand
GAAATCGATCGTTTCGACCGCCGGATATCTGGAGGCACTTACGCTGCCCGATTCGCGCAGCCAACGCCGCGCCAGGTTGGCGTTGATGCCGTGTGCCAGCGCGACCGCGGCAATTGAGGCACCGGGCTGTCGGCAGGCGTCCACCACCTGCCGCTTGAAATCAACGCTATGGAAGCGCCGGGTACGCTTGGGAGATGAGTCCATGAAAGTGTCCACTAAAAACTGAAGTGGACACTATCTTGCGCAATCCATCGGGCGCCTTACAGATGGGATTACCGGACGGATACGGCTATTCTGCGCATCAGTTTTTAGTTCTTATTAGGAGTAGGATAAAACCTTCAATCAATCGAAGAAATCGGCCAAGTGGTCAGGCCAAATTGAGCATGAGTGGGAAGCTCATCAGGTCAGCCGGTTGATGAGTCCGGCCTGGCAAAGCTGCGGGTAAAGGCTGCTGCTGCCCTGAGTAAGCAGATCTCGGCCTTCGGTTTTCTTCAGGTCGCTGACAGCAGTTCCCGTATCGCCCGATAGCTTGCTGCTGTTCTCCCATGTCAGCGGCTCGCCTGAATGGGTCAGCACATCTTTATTGATTCGCTGAAGTTTGGCGCTGGAGCGAAGCCGCCACTCAGATCTTCCTGCAGCCCTCCCGGCGCCTGCATAATGCCGTCAAGCGACTGAAAGACTGCGCCCGTCAGCCTACGCATCGTTGAGAAAGCCTTCGACGGCCCGGTCGAGCGCGGCGATGTCGATCCTCTTCATTTCCATCATCGCTTCAAAAGCGCGCTTGGCCCGTTCTCCGCCTTCGCTCATAAGATCCATCAGGCGCTTCGGCGTGATCTGCCAGGAAAAACCCCACTTATCTTTGCACCAGCCACAGGCACTCTCTTCGCCGCCATTCTGCGTGATCGCATTCCAGTAGCGGTCGGTTTCCTCCTGGTTCTCGGTGACGACCATGAAACTAATCGCCTCATTGGGTTTGAAGTTCGGACCGCCGTTCAGGCCGAGGAAAGGCCGGCCAAGGACGGTGAATTCGACCGTCAGTTCTTCGCCTTTCTCACCGCCGGGATAGTCGGACACGGCCTCGTGTATCGATCCCACACGACTGTCTGGGAAAATGGACGCGCAGAATTCCGCAGCATTGCGCCCTTCCCCTTTGTCGAACCAAAGGCATGTAACGAGCTTGTCGTTGGCCATTACTCTCCTCCTATTGCGTGCTGATGAGCGCTAATACGGCTCACTGGGGATCCGTGCCGATAGTCATCTGGTGGCCGCCAAGGACCACAATGGGTCCAATGACGATGGTGCCGCTCGATTTTATGCGGCTGTTTCGGAGCCGAGACGGATGGAACACGGACGTACTAGCGCCAGTGCGGTGGCGGCTCACGAGCGCGTCAGCGTCCGTCGGGAAGATAGCGCTGACTTTTCCTTCAGAGTTAGTCTTCTTTCCGTATATCGTCCAACAGCGCGAGCGTTCTTTGATCCGGCTCGCCGTGGAAGTATTGCTCGAGCAGCCGATGAAACACGGAGCCCGCGGGCGACACCTGCGCGAACAGGCTTGCGCAAGATCTCAGTTTCCAATCGTCCGGCGAGCCCAGAATCTCGTGCGCGGTTCGTCCAGCGACTTCGAGTAGCGCCGCGGCGCACGCCAGCAGCCTGGGTCCAAGAACTGGGTGAGCGAGGTAGGCCCTAGCTTCCGCGAGGCTCTTGATCGTGTATTGGTGGGCGGTTGCGCTTAGTCCGAGCCCTTCGAACTGCGGAAAAATATACCACATCCAGTGCGAACGCTTTCGACCGCTCTTAAGCTCGGCGAGCGCACGTTCGTAATCGTCATCCTGCGCTTGGACAAAGCGGATGAGGTCATACGGATCGCCGCATGCGTCAGGGAAAAGTTGCGAATCTGCCATCAAAAGGGCTCGCGTGCGTCCTGGCGTGTCATGTAATGGGTATATAGAGGCAGCGCATGACCTGACTAGACTGCCCTGGGCACACAAGCGGAAGCAACCCAACAGCAAATCAAGGACTTGTCACCCCTGTCAGCGAGGCTTTCCGATTCAGTTCCAGTGCCAACCATGGTGATTCAAAGCGAGGATGACAGGAGCCATCAGAATGGAAATTGCTAACAAACGGCATTTGAATCGTCCAACTTTTGTCGTTGGGGGCTTGGACATTGGTTTGACGCTGAATACCATCCTGCGTCGATGGCACGACCAAAGCAGAAGCATCTGCGTTTCAGGCTGATTCCCATGCATATCTACCTCCATTCGACGCTCAGTGTTACGTGGGGTAGATGAATGATAGAGCGGCCTCCCTTAAATCTGACTTAAGCGGGCCTCGAGCGCAACTAGCGATCTAACTTCGGATTGGGCGTTGGCTCAACATTGTCAGCCGGGTCGATGGTCAGTAGAGGCTGGTACTAGAAGTTGTAATTAATTCCTTGGCAGTGCTGGAAGGGGCTGTTTTGGCCGATGAGTCGGCGGCGATGCCTTGAATAGGGACGGCCGCTGATGGTTGCATTGCCCACGTCCCGGAGCACTGCGTCGCCATAGAACTTATTGCCACGAATGGCATTCGCGCTTTGCCAGGCCTGAAATTGAGGGCAATCTGCGGCGGTTTACGTCACCCGTGCAGGGTGCTGATGCCGCGACCGAGTGCTTTTTTAGTCACAGCCATCCACCTCGGACGTCCGGCTTGGTGGCGATAGCATAGATCACGTTGGCTTCGATACCCGAAAGGCGGGAATCCCGGACATAGCAAAGATTGGCTTCACGCACACGCGCATGGGCGGCGGCGTCCAATCGGTCGATGGTTCCCCGATACCCCGAGCCCAAGAGGGTTGTCCACCAATCCTCGGGCGACTCGATAGGGTGAGTGCCCGCTTGCTCCGATATGTCGGCGTCTTCGATCCCCGCTTCCGCCAACATGGCCGCGAGGGAGTCTGGATGGCTGATCCGGTCCCAGGGGTTGAAGGATTTGTGCAGGTCGGGGGCCTCGTTTCGAATCGACTCCCAAAATACCCCATTGGCGGGCTCGAAGAAGTTGGGCCCCCATGTTGTCAGGGCGAGCTTCCCTCCCGGCTTAACGCGGTGCCAGAGTTCGCGCACCGCGCTTGGCATATCGGGCACGAAGAAAATCCCAAAGACGCATACCACGGCATCGAAGGCAGCCTCCGGGAATTCCAGAGACATCATGTCGCCCAGCTTGAACTCGACCTGGGTCAGCCCCCGGCTCTCAGCTTTGCGCCGGGCCAGTTCCAAGAGGTTTTCCGCCAGGTCGATTCCAACGACTCGCCCCTCCCGACCGACGGAGTCTGCCGCGGGAATCGCTGAGGCTCCGCTTCCGCAGCAGACATCCAGCACGGATTGCCCTGGCTGAAGGCGCAAGCGCTCAATCGTCTTCCTTCCGAATCGATCCCAAAACGTGTTGGCGGGATGGTCGAAAAGATCCGCGGCGGCATTGTACGCGGCAGCCGCATTGGCTTTAGCGGTCTCCAAGCTATTCATGATGATTTCTCCTTCTGCGTGTGAGGGCATTCGCAATCGTAACCGTGCGTTGGGAGTTTTGGCGTGACGAAGAGGTGACATCGCCTGCCAAAGCATCGAGGATCGGGCATTCAGGACGGTCGTCGCCCTGACACCGATCAATCAACTGATTCAGCGTGGCGGCCATGGCCCGCAGTTCCGCAATCTTGGACTCGAGCGCCTTCAGGTGCTCCAAAGCCAGCCGGCGGACCTCTCCCGCGGGGCGATGTTTGTCCACCCAGAGCGATAGCAGTCGCTTGATCTCCGGGGTGGAAAACCCAGCGTCCCGCGCTTGCCGGATAAACCGGAGGGTGTGGATATCGTTACCGTCAAAGTCCCGATAGCCTGACGCGGTGCGCCGTTGTCGGGACAACAGGCCGATGGCCTCGTAGTGCCGGATCATTTTGCTCGAAATGCCCGTGGCACGAGACGCTTCGCCGATATTCATAGCGTTACCTGCTTAATGAGCGTGGCCATGGGCCAGAGCGTGTCCTCGGCCGCGACCGATCAACCAGCGGTTCAGCGGTAACGCCGCCAACCCGGCCAAGAACAATGAGGCCAGCAAGCTGATCCAGAACATCCCCGTGTCCAGCGGGGCGTCCATCGCACCCGGGATCAGCAACATGGTCAGGTTGTCGACCAGTTCCATGACCGCAATGGAAGCGGTATCAGCGGCAAGGGCCGTACCCGCCGCCATGCGCCATCCCATCCCTGCATTCTGAAGGGGGACCAGCGTGAAGGTGTAGCCGGTCAGAAAGGCCAAGACGATCGCGAGGGCAACCGTGCCGAAGTTGCTCCATCCCAGCGCGCTGCCAATTAAAAGGCCCAACACTTCGCCAATCGCGCAGCCGGACAAGCAATGCAGTGTCGCCTTCAAGGCCAGCAGGTTATTGAACGTCGCGGGACTGTCAGTCGACTGAGTGTGATGGTGGTGTTCCATATTCGGCTCCTCAAGAACAAATCATCGAGGGCCATCATGCTGCACCTTCCCATCATGGCAAGGTCAAGCGGTTTTGAAAAATGATTTCGGTCGGCCTTGAATCCTGGCATCTGACAGCGCATTTCCGCAGCATTCCCTTCCAACAGGCCACCCAGTCAGATCTCTTAAGCTGATATGTACCAAACGAGCGCCATGAAATTCGAGCGGAGGGAGCAATGGAGAAGCATTAGAAGATGACTCAGATATTGCTTAAGAAACGGCTGGCTGCCAGACTTGGTGGTTCAATTGACCAAATCGTCGCTACTTCAATGACTCGGGCGCGGCCGGTCGCTGCCTGCACACAACCCAGTGCGGTAAGTGGCCATTCCCGCTCAATTGAGAGTCACCCACGGACGACGGCCATGCCCGTCCCCTAAGGCGTAAAGCCCGCCGG
The DNA here is from genome assembly GCF_000934725.1 of Methyloterricola oryzae. NCBI lineage: Bacteria > Pseudomonadati > Pseudomonadota > Gammaproteobacteria > Methylococcales > Methylococcaceae > Methyloterricola > Methyloterricola oryzae. Next base: position 12,867 of record NZ_JYNS01000031.1, on the reverse strand, counting down.
TTGGCTATCCGCGACCTGGATCACAGTGGGGATTCCGCATCGGTACGGCCGCTGATGATTACATTGCTGTCGTTCCTGATCACTACGTCGGCGCCGAACCATCGGCCAAACCGGCCATCCGCCTTCCATTCCCAGTTTTCGGCAAACGTCAGGTTATGGGATCGCCGTTGAATTAACAGTAGCAGCCAATTCCGGACCTCTGTGCCGGGTTCGCGCGGGACTTTGGAGCGTCAGCTCCACTCAAAAAGCCGACCTCAAACTGAAGATTCGGACACGAACTTCTCGGCTAAACCGGTACCAGCCTAAAACCCGCAGGTGGATGTTGGGGTTGTAGATGAAGATGGTGAAGTCGATGCCGGTGGCCACCATCGCCTCCATGACCACCCCGCTGCAGGGCGCACAACAACAAATGCAGCAGCACCTTGTCGTGGCCGTTGGGCAGCGGGAGCGGTCTGCGCTTGAGATCAGGCTTGTGATCCATGTTTTTCACCGTGTGCGGTCACGATACGTGCGCGCCAGGTCGAGGAAGGCGCGCAGGTAGTCAATCTCCGCATCTTCCTCGCGGAAGCCCAGGAAGATCTGCTTGGCCACACCTTGCTGCCCCAGCTTGGCTGAAAACACCTCGAACTTGGCCGATTGTTCTTCCACCAGCCAGCGCGGCAGCGCGGCCACCCCGCGCCCGCTGGAGACCATCTGCAACATGATGTCGGTGCTCTCGATGGATTTGTGGCGCTTCGGGCTGATGCCGGCCGGCGTGAGGAATTGGGTATAGATATCGAGCCGATCGATGGCGACCGGGTAAGTGATCAGGGTCTCGTCGGAGAGCTGCTGGGGCTGCACGTACGTCACATCGCGCAAGGGATGCTTGGCACCTACGACCAGCACCTGCTCGTAGTCGAACACCGGCTCGAAGACCAGACCTGTCTTATGCAGCGGGTCGGGCGTTACCAGAATGTCGATCTCGTAGCCGAGCAGCGCGCCGATGCCACCGAACTGGAATTTCTGCTTCACGTCCACGTCGACCGACGGCCATGCGGCGAGATAGGGCGACACGATCTTCAGCAGCCATTGATAGCAGGGATGGCACTCCATGCCGATGCACAACGTGCCGCGCTCGCCCAAGGCAAACTGCCGGAGGCGTTCCTCGGCGTGGGCGAGTTGGGGCAACAACCGGTTGGCGACCGCCAATAGATACTCGCCGGCCTGGGTCGGCCGCAGGCTGCGTCCCTCGCGGCGCCAGATGGCGAGCCCGAGCTGATCCTCCAGTTTACGCACGGTGTGGCTGAGCGCGGACTGCGTCAGATGCAGTTTTTCGGCGGCGGCGGTCAGCGAACCGTGCAGGTCGACGGCGCGAACAACTTCGAGATGGGCGCGTTCCAGTATGGCCATGAGGGAAACACATCCATGAACAATGTTAATTGATTTATGAAATAATACCATTTTTCCTCATGAACTGAAATGCGTAGCATGGCATGACCTTATTACTCACCCAAGGATCGCATCATGGTCACTACGCACAATCTCGGCTTTCCGCGCATCGGCGCGAAACGCGAACTCAAATTCGCCCTCGAGTCTTACTGGAAGGGGCAGTCGTCCCGCGACGAACTGAAAGCACTGGGCGCCCAACTGCGCCGCCGCCACTGGCAGGACCAGTCGGCGCTCGACCTCGTGCCGGTCGGCGATTTCGCCTTTTACGACCAAGTGCTGGACATGAGCTTCACGCTGGGCAATCTGCCCGAGCGCGTACAGGGATTCCACGGCGACGCGCTGGACAACTATTTCCGCGTTGCGCGCGGCCGTTCGACCCACGCCGCCGACGAGCAGGCGCAGTGCTGCGGCGGGGTGGCCGCCGGCGAGATGACCAAGTGGTTCGACACCAACTACCACTACATCGTCCCTGAATTCACCGCCGCCACCGAATTCAATCTGGACGCCTCCCGCCTATTGGAGCAACTGGCCGAAGCCAAGGCCCAGGGGGTTAGGCCTAAGCCGGTGATCATCGGGCCGGTAACCTACCTGGCCCTCGGCAAGGCCAAGGATGGCTCCCATAAGCTCGCCCTGCTGGATCGCCTGTTGCCCGTTTACGTTGAATTGTTGGAAACGCTGGCGGCACAAGGAGTGGAGTGGGTGCAAATCGACGAACCTATCCTTGTGACTGAACTGGATGCAGACTGGCAGCAAGCCTTTAACTTCGCCTACCAGCACCTCAAAAACTGCCCGGTTAAGCTGTTGCTCGCCACCTACTTCGGGCAGTTGCTCGAAAACAGGAGGTTGGCTGTGAATTTGCCAGTAGCGGGTTTGCATGTGGATGCTGTCAATGATCGCGTCGACATCGAGCCGCTGCTGAACCTGTTGTCGGTGGACAAGGTGCTGTCCTTGGGGGTCATCAATGGCCGCAACATATGGAAGACTGATTTAAGCGCGGTGCTTGATTGGCTTGAACCACTGGCGGAGCAACTGGGCGATCGCCTGTGGATCGCGCCATCCTGCTCGCTGCTGCATGTACCGGTGGATTTGGACAGCGAACAGAGGCTCGACGGAGAGATCAAGTCCTGGCTGGCCTTCGCCAAGCAGAAGCTGGACGAACTCGCCGTGCTGGCCACCTCTCTGAACCAAGGCTGCGATGCCGTGCGGGACGAACTGGACGCCAACCACACCGCCATCGCGGGGCGCCGCGACTCGCCGCGCGTCAACAACCCGGCAGTCAAGGCCGCCCTGGCCAAGCTCGACGCCAAGCTGGGCCAGCGCCAAAGTCCCTACACCCAGCGCGCCGTCAAGCAGGCCGCGCTGCTGAAGCTGCCCAAGTTTCCCACCACCACCATCGGCTCCTTCCCGCAGACGCCGGAAATCCGCCAGGTACGGCACCAGTTCAAGGCGGGCGAGATCGATGAAGCCGCCTACAAGGTGGCGATGCAGGCCGAGATCGCCCGCAGCGTGCGCGAGCAGGAAGCCCTGGGCCTCGATGTGTTCGTGCACGGCGAGGCCGAGCGCAACGACATGGTCGAGTATTTCGGCGAGCAATTGGAGGGCTATGCCTTCAGCCAGTTCGGTTGGGTGCAGTCCTATGGTTCGCGCTGTGTAAAACCGCCCATCCTGTTCGGCGACATCAGACGTCCCAAAGCCATGACCGTCGAATGGATCAAATACGCGCAATCACTGGCGAGCAAGCCGATGAAGGGGATGCTGACCGGCCCGGTCACCATCCTCAACTGGTCCTTCGTGCGTGACGACCAGCCGCGCTCGGTGTCGTGCAAGCAGCTCGCCCTGGCCATCCGCGAAGAGGTGCTGGACTTGGAGAAGGCCGGCGTGCGCATGATCCAGATCGACGAGGCCGCGCTGCGCGAAGGGCTGCCCCTGCGCAAGTCGCAATGGCAGGAGTACCTGGATTGGGCCGTGGAGTCCTTCCGCATCACCGCCAACGGCGTGGCGGATGAGACCCAGATCCACACCCACATGTGCTACTCCGAGTTCAACGACATCATCGCTTCCATCGCCAACATGGACGCCGACGTGATCACCATCGAGACCTCGCGCTCCGACATGGAGCTGCTCGATGCCTTCGATGACTTCAATTACCCGAACGAGATCGGCCCGGGCGTGTATGACATCCACTCACCCAACATCCCGACCCAGGACCACATCGTGCAGCTGATGAAGAAGGCTGCCGAGCGCATTCCGGCCGAGCGCCTGTGGGTCAATCCGGACTGCGGCCTCAAGACCCGGCAGTGGAGCGAGGTGATCCCGGCGCTGACCAACATGGTCACCGCGGCAAAAAACCTGCGCGCCACGGTAGGCTGATCCTCGTTGTTTTCCGCAGCAACAGTCCCGGCATGCCGCCGTGACTTTTTTATCAGAACCCTGATTCAACGTGCATTGAGGAAACGCCGATTAATGGGAGGACCTGATGCGTTTAGGCCGGTTGGACCCTATTGGGGTGTTGGTCAGTCATAAAGTGGTCCGAAACGGCGGTATTTGGGGCAAGTTCGCCTGGGATTTCCGCCCCGCAATGAACTGCCGGCACACCTTGCCTGTGACCTCAGGCGGCAACCATGGCGAGCAGTTGGTGTCGAACTCGATAGACGTTGGCCAGCGCGAACAGCACTTGCCATTGATGGGTGTTCTTCGCCAGCCCACGATATCGGGTTTTCCGGTGGCCAAAGAGGTTCTTGACGGTGCGGAATGGGTGTTCGACCTTCGACCGGACACAGGCTTTAAGCCGCTCGATGTGGCGGGTCAGGCCTCCCATTTCATTGTCTGGGAGTTGCCTGACCTGGCTGCGCATGAGCGCGACATGCCAATCGACTGCGCGCTCTGCGTGTTCCTCACGCTTGCTGACCCCGGTGTAGCCGGCATCGGCATACACCCGGCGCTCCTAGTCATGCAGCAGTTCGCCGGCCATGACCACATCGCTGACATTGGCCGCCGTGCCGACTGCCGCGTGGATCAGCCCGGAGTCGGCATCGACGCCGATGTGCATCTTCATCCCGATTGCCAGTTGTTGCCCTTCTTGGTCGGGTGCATGTCGGGGTCGCGTTGCTGACCCTGGTTTTTGGTCGAAGGCGGAGCGGCAATCAGGGTGGCATCTACGACGGTGCCTTCGCGTAGCAGCAAGCCTTGGGCCTCCAGCAGCGCATTGACGCGATCCAGAATCAGCGGCGCCAACGGGTACGCTTCCAATAGGTGGCGGAAGTTCATGAGCGTGGTGGCATCGGGGACGAGCTCGCGCAGCACATCGATGCCGACTAAGCAGGCCAGTTTGGGAGATTCGAAAAACTCTCTTGCATTCTCCAGGGAGGTCCACTCCGAGAAATGGACAATGAGATTTTCATCCTGGTCATCTCTCAGTAGCTAATAGCGGATTTCACCTGCATTCTTCCGGATCTCTGCCGCGTTATAAAAAATAGCCTTCCAAACAGGGTAGTCATCCACTTCATGAATGATCAATACGTGCTGCATCCCGTTATCTCCTGGCGGTTGGAGTTTTTGTAGGAGCGTTCCTTCATAGGCGGCCGACGCCTTATAAATCACTCACCGAGCCGCAATTGTGTGCATAAGCATCGTGATGCTTTGCTACAGTTTTGACTTGAAAGCAGATCTTTTTCCATCGCGTCGATTCCGTCGCTGATGGCATGATGCACCAACTCCGCCACCGAAGTAGCATCTTCGTGCTTCGATTCGAAATCGATGATCCAAAAGACGACACTCAGCCCGTTGGACACGAACATCGCCTATAAAATTTGGAAAAAGGCCAAAATCGGTCGAGCACTGATCTACTTCACCTCGTCTGGTGGCGTTAAGCGAGGGCCACCCGCCGAATTGTTGGCACAAGAAGCTGCTCGGCATTGAAAACTGTCATTTGGCTTTCGCGGCGCGGAACGTCCTCTTCGGCAACGCCGGATTTCGAACTCGACGCAGCCCTGCAGATCCCAGGCGTCACCAATGCCTGAACCATGCCGATCAAGATCCGCATCGAAATGTTGGCAACCAGCATCCGCAACTCAGTCTGCATCAAGCTGATTCGCACGGAGCTCGGCGCGATGGAGAGCTCGGAACGCCAACAGTAGCATTCCGCCCAAAGGGCATGCACTGCGCGACATCAAGGCTACGGCTATCTGGCGTTGAAATGGAGCTTCCGATTAGCGGCAATTGCCATGTTCGCTCAGGGATTAGCGAAAGTAGTCCCATGGATATTCGGGCTTCAGTATTGGCGCGAAACCGGTGGGCACTGGGAACGGAGCGGTCAGGAATTCGTAGACTCCCACCAGTTCTCGCGTGACGATCCTGCCGAGTCCGAGAGCAAGGCCCACAGGTAGACCCAGCGCGCCTTTCTCCCGCGTCTCTGAAATCATTGTTCCCGGTAACTCCATAACCCCGCAGGTCATTGCGGCCAAGCCTCGGCCGAGTTTATGGGCGGCAGTCTGGGCGGAAATGTTTGTAGTGCCCAAGCACAATATGAGCGCAACGATCATCGACCCTAAGGACTTTTTCGTGTTCATCGAACCAACCTCCATCAGGAGTTGAGTGCAATCGCGCTGTTCAAACGGCACTAACACACAGGACACGACGGTATGCGAAGGTCTCAGCCAGGTACTTAGTTGGCGCTTCACAGCTATCGCATAAGACCGCCGGAAATGACGGTGTACTTCGCTGACAAGGGATAGTGGCAGTTTCAATTAGATTATCCAGCGAGCCTATAGGCATGATTACCTACGGATTGATAGGGATAGCCAGTCGCCGCCACCGCGCACATGATTGATTTCACGGGTTGTCAGGCCATTTGAAACATGTGCAAATTTTTGCAGTTCGAAGGCCTGCTAGCTCATGCCTTGGGCCGGCTGGCGCCTTAGCGCCATTAAGCAGGAGTTGTCGATGTCGTCTGACTTGCAGACATCAGCGGCCATCCCGCTGCGGAATGCCCGTTGAACACCCAGAGGCAGTCAGTCGCTCGCATGGGTTACTCGGCGTCAGGTCGGCCAAAACAGCCATCTCAGCCTTGGGCAGTGGAAGCCGACGCCATAGCCCCGCCCGCTATTTGTGGGCCATCGTTATTGCCCGAATCTATCGGGTCTTGCCGTTGCTATGCCCGGAATGCGGCGGCGAAACGCGGTTTGCCGGGTGTTAACACGCTGACTTCTTCGGCGACATGTTTGGCGACGTGCGCCGAGGCGACATTGAGCTCGTATGCGATTTCTTCCATCCGATAGTTGGTCATTGCGATGCGGGTGGAGCCTATCCTAATTGCGAGAGGATGTATGATGGGTTTTTTTGACAGCGCTATGTCGTGTCTGCACTTGCGGACTTTAGGTTCCGCCGCCGGCTTGCTTCTGTTAACCGCCAGTAACGGGAACGCGCAAGGAGATCCTTACGACCCCGGCAAGACGGATCTGCATCCCGTCCCTGCCACCATGTCGTCCGATCGTCATACCGGCCCTTTCGCCGAGGGTGCCGCACTCAGCCTAGATGCCGAATTGAAGCCACTGGATCCATCGCCCGTGAAAGATATACGGCTGGATGTCACCCACAAGATCGTCGACATTGCCCCTGGTGTGAAGTTCAGCGCCTGGACGTTCGGCGACCAGGTGCCGGGGCCGACCATCCGCGCGCGAGTCGGCGACAGGATCCGCTTCAGCATGACCAACCGCAGCGACAACGATACCCGGCAAAACGCTTATGGCCGCGCCCATGATGCACTCCATGGACTTCCACGCGGCGATGGTGTCACCCCAGGACAAGTACCGCTCGATCGCCCCGGGGCAGACCATCTCTTTCGAATTCACGCTGAACTATCCGGGCGTGTTCCTGTACCACTGCGACACGCCGATGATCCTGGAGCACATCGCGTCCGGGATGTATGGCGCGATGATCGTCGAGCCGCGCGACGGCTATCCGACGCGGGTGGACCGGGAATACGTGATCGTACAGAGCGAGTTCTATGCGAAGCCGGACCCGGCGGGGCGTACCCTCGACAACGTCCCTCTCTACGTGCTTGACGGCGATAAGCTGCGCGCCGCGCAGTCGACCCATACCGCCTTCAATGGTCAATCCAATGGCATGGTCAAGAAGCCACTTCCGGCCAAACCGGGTGAACGTGTGCGCCTTTACGTCCTGAATGTCGGGCCGAGCAAGACCTCCAGCTTTCATGTCGTCGGCACCATCCTCGATCGGGTGTGGATCGAGGGTAACCCAGACAACCAGTTCCGTGGCATGCAGTCGGTACTGCTTGGCTCATCGAACAGCGCCATCGTCGAGTTCGTGATTCCCGAAGCAGGTTCCTACATCATGATCGACCACCAGTTCGCTAATGCCTCGCAAGGTGCGGTCGGACTTATTTCAACGGCAGCCGAGATCGGAGCGAAGGACGTCGAGCATCACGAAATCCCGGCTTCGGCCACCCCCACCGATCCGGATGCGCTACGCGGAAAGCTCCTGTTCGAGAGCAAATGCCAAGGCTGTCATTCAATCGGCGAAGGCGCCAAGCTGCTAGGACCCAACCTTGCCGGCGTCACCCGGCGCCGCAGCACCGACTGGCTGACGCGCTGGCTCCTCGACCCCGCGAAGATGCTGGAAAGCGATGCCGACGCCAAGGCTTTGCTGGGCGAGTACAAGCAGGTTCCCATGCCGAACCTGGGATTGAGTGAGGCCGAGGTCCAGCAGATCATTCGTTACCTGCACTGGTTCGACGAGCAAATTTCATCTCCGGGAGGCCGGTAGCGCATGCGGATGTCCCGGATCCCGGCCCGTTCATCAGAGAAACGCGGCCGGAACGACGAAGCCGGCTTATGACGCCAATTTGAGGGCGTCTCCTAAATCTGCCGTTGGGCCGAAATTGGTCATCCGGCGCCGACCTTGACAACGTTAGCCTGCGGGGAATACCTGTTTTTCAACGACCGCTCCGGTAGCTTTGTAAAACAGCGCGGTCAGACCGGTTTTTCGAGGGGGGCGGTTTTTCCTTCTCCGCCACCCCACTTGACTAATTCCAGCCATGACCCGCCTTTCCCGGATCGCGGATTATTCGAGTCAGGTGCTCACTCTCGGACCCAGAAGAATTGGCGCGTATTGCACAAGAAAAATGAGGTAGGACGCCATCCACAGCAGTACAGACAGGGTGATCAAACCCTGCCCCAATGCCCCGAACAGTCGTAGCAGGGTTCCCAGCGTGATCAATCCAAAAGCAAACGTCATTGCAGGGTAGGCTTGCAATGCGCGCCCAGTGTGCCCGAGGGCGACCCTGGCGGCGACACCCAGAATCAGCGTGCCCATGGCGCCATAGGTCAGGGCATGGATGCCGGCATCGAAAAATGATTGCCATCCCAGGCAGGAAAGTCCCAGCAGTCCAAAGCCAACGGGGATCCATCCATAGCCCATGTGCAGAACCCAAAGCAGTGGTTCACGCCCGGCCAGCCACCCGCGCCACCGCAGCAGTCGCCAAGCGTGAAGCAGCGCGGCTAACAAGCCCAGAGTTCCGGTCCAAATCGAGGTTGGCCAAACGATAAACGCCACTGCAAAGGCCGTAGCGATCAAGACACTCGCTAGGTCGAAGAGCCCGAATGCCGGCAGCTGAACGTTGATTTCAGTGCGGTTAAGCCTGAGCCAGTTCTGGGTGAAGGCCGGGATGATGCGGCCACCTACCAGAAAAATCATGCCGATGACCAGAAACAAACCAGTACGCAGGCACATCTCCAGGCGCTCCGGGTCTTCCGAAGCCGCGGAAAAAAACGCAATTTCCGCCCCCAGAAATGCCGCCGACAACGGAAGCACCTTGTAGTTGCGGATATTCCGGGCGGCCAAGACCTCTCTCGCTATCAACCCAGCCAGAGCCACCCAAAAAAGCAGACTCGCCACGCTCCAGAATGCAAAACCTGTAGGAGTGGGAATAAACGCACCGATGCGGGCAGTTATCCAGACGATACACAGGCCCAAGAGCGGCTCCGCGGATACCGCCGGGCGACTGGTCCAGGTTGCAACGGCGGTGAGTAAAAAGCCGGCTATGGCGCCGCCGGCATAGCCAAACAGCATTTCATGGCCGTGGCGAATGTAGGCTGGCATGGAATCGGGCCAACTCCATAATCCCCACTGGTTTAACGCCCATCCGCCGATGGCCAGTACGGCATAAACCGAGACGAGCAAGAAAAAAGGCCGGAAGGCGTAGCTAAAGAAAACTTGGGTCGGAGAACAGGATGCAGCCATATCCGATACCTCCGTGCCGGAAAAAAGGGTAGAGAAGTCGACAAGGGTAAGTCGAATCAATTTCGTGCCACATTGTTGCAGCTCATACTTGGCGTGGCGGCGGCTGTCGTCCGATATTTGTCGCTAATCACCAAGGCGAAGAGAAAATCATCGGCCAAAACAGCCAACCCCGCCTTGCATAGTGCGCCGGTAATCACTTTTTATGCCTGTGATGACTTGAATTTGAACCGGCACCTCTTGCCGCCACGCACCATGCACTCCTCGTGGCAGACTTCTGACTGGGTGAAGGTCGTCATCAAGGCCAGATCAAATTCGCAAACCTCCGAATGCTTGGACGCCAAGTCGTGAAAGACGCAATTACTTGCCTCGATCACCAACTCGCCAGCGTCATCCTCCACTACCTTGGAACTGTAGCCAAGGTCTCGCATCAACACATTCAATTCCTTGATCGACTCCGCCGTTGACGCGGGCGTGCGGCGCCCGGCGCGCAACTCACTGGCTACCCGGTTCCCCATTTCCGCGACTTTGGCGTTCAAGCCCTCGTGACCGACTTCATTTATCAACGCGGTCATCAACAATTCGGCGAACCATGAATAGCGCCTCGGAAAGGCTTCCTTTCCTTTGTTGGCCAAGCCGTAAAGCAATTCAGGTCGACCTTTGCTGGGGCGGGCGCCAAATTGCAGCACCAGTCCATCCCTTTCCAGGACCGCCAGATGTTGGCGGACGGCATTACGAGAAATGTTCAAAGACTGCGAGAGTTCATCGACGGTCACGCCTTCCTTGTTTTCCAGCATGAGCTTCAAGATGTCCTGCTGCCGAAGACCAAACGAATCAAGCATATAGAAATCCTGGACTGATCTTAAATATGTTGAGACATATTTTAATTGTTTTAAAGGTTTTGCCCTCATAGAATTTTAACTCCCTTTCGTCCTTGCCACAGGAGAATCCAATGAAAACCTCAAGAACGCTACCAAGAAAATGGGTTGTGCCTTGGCTGCTAACGTTGATATTGGGGGTGGTCGCCGCAGGCAGTGATGCCCAAGCGGACAATCCCAACGACCGTCTCATCATCAAAAACAGCATGAGGCAACTTCTAACCGGTCGTAACACATTCCGCTTCGACACCTTCGGCGATAGTGCATTCTGGGGTGGCACCCTAAAGTTGCATCAGGCCATTGTGGGCGAAAAGCTCGGCGGTGTTGGCGCGGGGGTCAGCCCCGCCATGGCACTGGCAGTGGGACTGAAAGTGGATGTGGATGCCTTGCCAGCCAGTTTGTTGAATGCCCTGAAACAAGGCCAGGTCGACCTGGGCGATCCCGCTTCAACGCTGGCGTTGCTGAAGGCCAATGCGGTGGTCGGGATCAAAGGACAATTTGATGGCGCCGGCCGACTTGAGTCAGTGGGTATCACGTGTGCTCTGTGCCATAGTCAGGTCGATAATTCCTTGGCCAAGGGCATCGGTCATCGACTTGACGGGTGGGCCAACCGGGATCTGAACGTCGGGGCCATCGTCAATCTGTCGCCGGATTTGTCGGCAGTTGCTCAAACGCTGAAAGTCGATGAGGCCACGGTTCGAACTGTCCTAACGAGTTGGGGCCCCGGAAAATTCGATGCCTTGTTGTTCTTGGATGGAAAAGCCTTTAGGAAGGATGGGCAAAGTGCCGCGGTCCTGATCCCGCCGGCTTATGGGCTGGCTGGGGTGAACTTGGGAACCTCGACGGGATTCGGTTCGACGACTTACTGGAATGCCTTCGTCGCCAATCTGGAAATGCACGGTCAGGGAACTTTTAGCGACTCCCGCTTGAGTGATGCTAGTCTCTTTCCTGTGGCGGCCGCGGCAGGCTTCGACAATGTGCGCCATGACGATGACTTGATCACCAGCAAGCTGGCTGATCTGCATGTTTACCAGCTCAACATTCCCGCCCCGAAGGCACCGGCCGGAAGCTTCGATGCTACTGCGGCAGCGCGAGGTAAAAGCGTTTTCGCCAATCAGGCCAAATGCGCGACTTGCCATGTCCCCCCATTGTTCACGGAGCCCGGCTTTAACATGCATAAAGCGTCCGAGGTTGGTATCGATGATTTCCAAGCCAATCGATCGCCGACCGGCCAATTGCGCACTAGTCCACTCAAGGGCTTGTGGGCACATCAGAAGGGCGGGTTTTATCACGACGGGCGCTTTGCCACGCTGGCCGACGTTCTGGAGCACTACGACACCTTCTTCAAACTGGAATTATCGTCGAACGATAAGGCGGATTTGATCGAGTATCTCAAGTCCCTCTAATGCCACCCCGTTACTGACCAGCGAACAACTGGCTCATCGGGCACTCATCGGTCGGAATGCAAAATGAGGAGAGCAGCAGGGGCGCTGGATCTTCCGGCGCCTAATGCCTGACTCGGCGCGATCGCACTTGAATTAGAGCGGGTAGCTCTAACACCATGATTGCGCCTAGAAATGTGCTCCCGGGTTGCGAAGCCGCATGTTGGAAAACATGGTAGTCGGCTCTTTTCGGGCGGTGTAGTTCGGAAGTGACATTGGTATCCGAAAAAAAAAAGCATCACGGCAAGAGCGTCTCATCCGATCGTTTTACGATCTGACCATCGTGAACGGCAGTTATTCGGATGGGCCGGAATGTCCGACCATCTTTCCGGGCGAAAGGCCTGAATTGGCCGCTTCCTCCAGTTCGAGGATGTCTCCAGTAAGCAGTCATTGGCAAGAATTGGAAGCTCAGCCCAAGTGGCGACAATGGCCGATTTTTGCTCGCTCGACCAATAGTTGTCTCTGATCGCTCCGCTTCGTTTCTTGCCATTCCTTACCCACCATTGATAAGACTGCCCTGCAGCGTAACGAAGTAGAAGTGGGGCCGTCCGTCCCTGGACGAAGTCTTTTCAACGGGCGCTTGTTGGTCTCGCAGGGGCAGGCACCGCTCCGGTGTTGAAAGGTCATCCGATGCGAGGTGTCGCAGTCCTACAGGCCGGCCACTGCCGGTGCCGCATCGAGGCTTGCCTTCGGCTGTTCCTTCGGAGTTGGGATCACCTGCGCGAGACTGCCCCTGGCAGACAGATTGCGGACTAGCGGCACCGAGCTTGGCACCATCGCGATGCTGCCCCGTGCGGAGAGATTCTTGGTCGTGGGAGTCTGTGCGTCCTGAGCAGCGATGTGCGCTCCGGATTTCCCTTGCG
>NZ_JYNS01000030.1 GCF_000934725.1 Methyloterricola oryzae | reverse complement strand
GGTGTGGAACCAGAAAGTCGGTCAGTTGAATCTGATCTGACAACCCAGCGCACCCAAAACGGGTAACTGTCAGATCAGGTCGCGACTTCTACAATATATTGCTGCAACAAAGCTGCTACCCAAATAGCCAACTTTGCGAGCACCAACGGCCACCCTTCCTCGGCTTGGCCGCTGGTCGCGCAGTGACGGTCAACCAGTGGCACCGCGACTTCCCTCACGTTATTCGGTGAGCGAATCTGCAATGCAACCCCGTGACGTCATCCGCTGACCGCGGGATTAGGCATTTCCCTCTCGGTCGGATGGTGTCGCCCCGTGCTTCACGCGTCCACTTGGCTCAAATTCGAGTGGATTGCGGTCGCCATGGTAGAGTCCATACGCATTTCGTGCCTGTCCCGCTCGATGTGCAATTGCTAGCTAATACATCATGTACCAAGAGCCCCCTAGTCCAACACTGTTCTCGCGGCGATGTCTATTCACAGCGTTGCAATATCTCGCTCTCGTGGGTATCCCCTTTGTTTTTCTCATCGGCATTCTGATCGCCGGCCAGCACCTTCAGGCACCCGCAGCAACCGGATCGGTTACGGCAGTTAAGCAAATTGGCGGGGGGGCGTCTATGCCCAATCTCTTACTCCTACTGGGGCAGATGGTCTTGATCATTGCGGTTGCCCGCTGCGTGGGCTTTCTATTCCGCGTTATCCACCAACCACAAGTCGTTGGGGAAATGGCTGCGGGAATTATGCTGGGACCCTCGCTGTTCGGTTGGCTGGCACCCGAATGGTTTCACGCTGTTTTCCCGCTGACCAGTCTCGGCTTCCTGAATTCAGTGAGTCAGATAGGACTGCTGGTCTTCATGTTCTTGGTTGGGCTAGAACTCGATCCCAAATTGCTTCGCGCCCAGGGCGCCACGGTGCTCATAACAAGCCATATGAGTATTGCGGTTCCCTTTGTTCTTGGCGCCGCGCTGGCCCTTGGCTTATACATCGAGCTTTCGGACAGCAGCGTTTCGTTTGTGGGCTTTGCCCTCTTTTTGGGGGCGGCCATGAGTGTGACGGCATTCCCGGTGCTGGCACGCATCCTCGCCGAAAAGCACCTGATGCATACACGCGTGGGGGCTGCAGCGCTGGCGTGTGCCGCGATAGATGACGTCACGGCATGGATCATCCTCGCCGCTGTCGTGTTACTGGTTCGCTCTTCGATGACACAAGGGCCGCTCTGGCTTGCAATCGGGGGTTCGTTTCTCTTCGTCAGTACCATGCTCATGTGGGTGCGTCCACTGCTTGGGCGATTCAGAAGACACTTCTGCGAACTAACCCATGATCGGCTGGCTCTCGTTCTCGTCTTTGCGCTTCTCTCGGCTTTAATCACGGAGTGGCTGGGTATTCATGCCTTGTTCGGAGCGTTTCTCGCCGGCGCGGTTCTCCCGAGGGAGACCGACTTCATCCGCGCTCTGACAGAAAAGCTTGAGGACGTCACGTTGGTTTTTCTGTTGCCGCTGTTTTTTGCCTTTACGGGACTCAGGACGAGCCTCGAAATGGTCAGTGGCGGCACACTGTGGGCCGCTTTCGGATTAATCATGGCTGTCGCTGTGTTTGGGAAATTTGGCGGATCAGCTATAGCCGCTCGGATGGCAGGAATGTCATGGCCTGAGGCCAGTGCCATGGGGGTATTACTAAACACGCGCGGCCTGATGGAACTTGTGATTTTGAATGTCGGTCTGGATATTGGTGTCATTTCGCCCACGCTGTTCGCCATGATGGTGCTTATGGCGCTGCTGACTACGTTCATGACAACGCCCCTACTGGAATGGATTCTGCCCGCAGACGTTCTCGATCCGGAAGAGGCGAATGAGTTAGGGCGTTTATCGGGAGGCGGTTCGCCAAGCAGGTGATTATCACTAGGACTGGAGGAGACAAGGAGACGTCCGCGATCCTGCGTTGAGACGCTAGAGCAATTTGCGGACACCGCAGAGTCCTGGGAGCCGAAACGGAGCGGTCCACCAACTCCAGGAAAATCCATACGCTGCCGTTCGGCCTCAATTGGGCAGTAGGCAAGAACGACAGCTGTGGCCAAACTACAAGAGAAAGGCTGCGGTGGGTGAGCGATGGAAAGCTGAGAGGAGCAGACGTTCAGGTGATCACTCAAAGAATTGGCGGACGACCGGAATTGGCCGGTTCCTGTTACCTGTTATTCACCACAAGCTGGTATTCGACGTATTTCACTGTCAAGGACGCTGAGTTTAATCGGCACCTACCGCCGGCGGGCGGTGGGTCAATCGATCGATACGCCGCGAATTCCGGGGGGGGGTGGAAGCCGAAACGTCGGCGGGGCACTGCGCGTAAACTCGCGTTGTTTGATAAACGCTGATTTTGTGAATGCAGCATTCAGTTCGGTTGCCCTTGCAGGCGCCGCCCGCAGCCGAGAGGATAGGGCGAACTCTGCGGTCCGATTCGGTGGCGTATTCACCGCGTTACCACTGGGGATCAAATAGCAGCATTTGAGGCGCTTATGGCTCACTGGGTGGAAATTACCGAAGACAACCGGGACCATTGGTCGAGAAAGGGGATTTACCTGTTTCTGGGCACAAAGCTTTGGCATGAGCACGAGCAGGTGCATCGAGACGATGGCCTGGCCATTGTGAGCCCCGATGGTGTCGAACGCTGGTATGTGCGCGGGCGCGAGATCACGGCCGAGGTAAGGGCGCTGTTCCGGGAGCATCAGTGGGCTTTGAGCCGAGGCTTGGACACGCCGGAAAAGCGCAAGGTGTTTCGATCGGCTTTCCCCAGCACTTAGTTTTATTCCGAGCGGCAGGAACCGGGCCTCTCGCCCATGTTCGGCTTCGCGGGGCTGTCCTTTGCAGCCGCATTCATGCAACCGATCCGCCCGGCGAAAAATGGGTCATCGCGATTGTGTCACAACTGGATGTTTGTATGAGACTGGCCTCACACGACCTGGAAGCAATCTTTTCCGGAAAACTGGGCTGTTACAACCAGCATGCTGCGGAATTTCGCGACGGCACACTAGGTTAGATGTCAGCCAGAACATCGATGCCTTGCTGCGCCACCTGCAGAGTGAGCCTCCCCTGCGGATTCTGGATTTCGGCTGCGGCCCGGGACGTGACCTCATGGAATTCACTCGGCGCGGCCTGATCGAGGTGGGCGTGGAAGGAGCCACTTGTCTGGCGGCCATGGCAAGGCAGTGTGCCCGACAACAAGCGCTGCAGGTGTCTGGCGCGGCCCACCTCGGCGCGGTGCAGGGGCGCCAGGAACAGAGCCTCGCCTTCTCCCACCGTTTCAGCGATCAGGTTGCCTTCGTCCAGTTCCTCGGCGATGGCCTGCACCAGGGTTGGCTCCGGGATCTCCAGCAGCTGCGCTGCCATGTCGATGAGTGTGTCCCTCAGCGCGGCACAATGGCCTTGTTCCGACCATTGCTGCAATGCATGACGGACGCCGGCCCGGGCACGGATCAGCGAGTCGGGTGGAATCCCCAGGCGCTGGGCGAGAGCATCCGCGGTCTTGAAGCCGATGCCGTGGATGTCCAGGGCCAGGCGGTCGGGGTTCTCGCTGACCCCGATGCTGGCTTCATCGCCATAGGTCTTGTAAATGCGCACGGCACGTGAGGTGCCCAGGCCATGGGACTGCAGGAACACCATGATCTCGCGGATGACCTTCTGCTCCGCCCAGGCACGGGTGACCTGGGCCTGGCGCTTAGGACCGATTCCATCCAACTCCAGCAGGCGTTTCGGTTCGGATTCGATGACCTCGAACACCTGCTCGCCGAAGGCGCGAACCAGCTTCTTGGCGAAGTGGGGGCCGATGCCCTTGACCATGCCGGAGCCCAGGTACTTCTCGATACCCTCCAGGGTCGAGGGCGGTAATACCTGCAGTTGCAGGGCCTTGAACTGCAGGCCGTGGTTGCGGTCGTTGACCCAGACGCCCCGGCCTTCGACATATTCAGCCAGCGTGACGGAAGCAGCGGAACCGATCACGGTGACCAGATCCCGCTGGCCGCGCACCTTGATCCGCAGGACGCAGAAACCAGACTCCTCACTGTGGAAGGTCACCCTTTCCACCGACCCGCTCAGGCGCTCCTGGGTCGGCTGGGCATCGAGGGCGGTGCTCACGGGCAATCGGTCAGTCTGCATCACCTCATGCTACCCGATCATGCCCCACGGCGGCGCTGGAGAAAACCTGGACATCGGCTGCACAACCCAGCCAGTAAGGCCTCGAACGTGATTCCACAGGACCTTCCACAGGCTTCTCCCCGGAATCTGTGGAAAGAACTGGCCACCCGGCATGCCCTATGGAAACTTGCTCGTTGCAGACGACCCGAGCACACTGCAGCAAGTTACCGACTTTCCTAAATCAGTCATGTCCAATAATCGAAGGGTCCAGGCTGCAGCGACGCTTTACTATGTGCACGATCCCATGTGCAGCTGGTGCTGGGCCTTTCATCCGGTCTGGGAACAACTCCGGGCTCAGCGACCCGATTCACTGACACTGAAGCGCGTACTCGGTGGACTGGCGCCGGATACCGATGAGCCTATGCCGCAGCCCATGCGAGAGAAGATTCAGTCGATCTGGCGCACGATTCAGCAACGGGTGCCGGGTACGGATTTCAACTTCGACTTCTGGTCGAACTGCACACCCAGGCGTTCCACCTATCCGGCCTGTCGAGCAGTGATCGCGGCGACGCGCCAGGGCAGCCGTTTCGAGGAACCGATGATCCTGGCCATTCAGAAGGCCTATTATCTGCTGGCGCGTAATCCCTCTGACGCCAATGCCCTGATCGAGTTGGCCGTGGACGTGGGGCTGGATGCGGTGCGCTTTGCCGCGGACCTTAGCGCTGAGGATACTCAGGCCGAGCTGATATCCCAGCTCAATCTCTCTCTGCACCTGGGAGCCCACGGATTCCCCAGTCTGACACTGCAGCACCGGGGCATGCTCCACGCCATAGCCGTTGACTATAGGGATGCGGCCACGATTCTGGCGCAGGCTGCAGAAGTTCTTCAATGCGCTGGGCCAATGGCGCCTTGAACATCCCGTATCCGCATCGGATCGAATCGATAAGTCCGATTATCCGTGCTCTTTGTGGTGGCGCAATGGCCGTTGGAAAGGCGGTTGCAGTGATGCAGTCGCACAGGTCTCCAGGCTTGAGGTCGGCCCAACCGGACATTTACCATCCGCTCCCAGTTCGTACCCAGCCGCAACTTACTGAAAGGAATTCATAAAGGAGCCTTCGCCAGATATTCCGGTTGTGCCGGGGGCCAAGAGTTGCCATCAACATCGGAAAGCGCGCCGTGCGTTGGTTCGATACACCGCTTCTTCCTTACGCGTGGGACTGCGGCATTCTCCTGGAAGATCAGACGCGAAATGGTTGATCGCCAATTGCTGGGCGAGAGTGCGCGCTGCCGCAGTGCTGGCCGAAAGCAAGCTGGGCGTGGCTTTCTGTAAGGCTGCGTAGCCGCTCGCCAGGGGAATGATATTGCCCGCAAGTTCCGAAACCGCGAGCCTGGTTTTCTTGTACTCGGCCAGGTTTGCCTCCAACGCCTGGCGGAAAGCAGTGCTTTGGCTGCGGGCCTTGCCGCCGGCCAGATAATCGGCGCAAACCCCCTCCACCTCGGGTTCCTCGAGGACGTAATGAAACAACGCGTCCTTGGTGGCTATTCGCGATCCTTGGACGCACGGCAGCTCCAGCAGTTCGGTCTGGATAACCCAGTTGATTATCTCTTGATAGCGGGTCGTCCTGCCGGACAGGATCTTGCGAAGACGCGCGCGCACTCGCGCGGCGCCCAGCTTCGCGCATAGAAAGTCCGCCCCATGGGCCGCGAAGGCGGGCAGTGCCCACAAGCCCTTGACCGGCACCTTGTAGATGTCATGCAGGAGGGTGCGCCGCTGCAACGCGAAGGCGCCCCGAAAGGAAAAATGACGCTCAACGAAGGGCGGGATCATTGCTTTGCGGCGCGCCAGGTAGGCGGCGATGCCGTAGCTGACGGCCTCTTCGATACGTTTTCGTTCGTTCTTTTCCATGCGCTCATGTTTTGCGGACAACGCTACCGGCAGCGTTCGCACTGCACGCCGGCGCTCCAGGCAAACCGCATCGCCCGTGCGAGCGTCAGGGCGCTGCAAAGGCGCGGAACAAGCCTTAGGCCTCAGCCCACGCGCGGTCGAATCCCGCCTGCGAGAGCCTGGCGGGATGCCCGTCCGACAAGGTGACTGCCAGGATCTGATTGCTTTTCAGGGCAGCTACCGGTGGTTCATCTCCGCCCGTCTTTCTATCTGGCGAGGCACTTCTATCTCGGACCTAGAGTACTCTCCGGTGTTTCAGGCCCGCGCCACGGGTCTTTGGAATCTGGATCGGTGCGCCGAGTTGATGAATATCACCGACATGACAATGATCGCCGCCACGGACAGGATGCGCGACGTCAGTGGTTCCTGCGCGAACCAGTTGCCCAGAAAAGCCGCCACGCGTGGATTGACATAGGCATACGCGCCACCAGCATGATCGGTGCATGCTGCAACAGCCAGATGTAGGCGGCAAAGCCGACCATGGAGCCGAAAGCGGTGAGATAGGCCAATGCCAGCCAGGAGGCCGTCGAGACTTGGGCGAAACTGAAGCCCGCCCAAGCGTAGTTCTTGTTGCCGGTAATGAGGGTCAGACTCATGGGACGCTACCTTCTGCCGGAAATCAGGTTCAAACAGAGGTCGAACTTTAGCTGCGTCGGCTTGGAGTGCCACCGGCGAGATTGCCCAAAAGCTCGCCCAGCACGGCGATCCCTTCAAGCATCTGCTCGGGCGCGGCGTGGCTGAAATTCAGGCGCACGGCCGGGTAACGCAGGTTCCCGGCGGGAAAGAACGGCTCGCCTGGCATGAACGCCACATCGCGCGTCAAGGCCTCGTGGAGCGCTGCCAGGGTATCGCAGTCCGCGTTCAGGCGCAGCCAGAAGAACAGACCGCCAGCAGGCGCTCGCCATTGGGCTATGCCAGCGAAATGACGCAGCAGCGCGGCCTGCATGGCATCCCGCCGATCCCGGTAGACTCCGACCATGCGCGCCGCATGAGCGTCGAACTTGTCCGATCTGAGAAACTGCGTGAGCCAGAGCTGGCCTGGCCGGTTGCTGTGCAGATCGCTGGATTGCTTGAGTCGCACCAGCCCCGGAAACAACGAGTGCGAAGCGGCGAGATAGCCGATCCGCAAACCCGGCGCGGTAATCTTTGAGAAGCTCCCCAGGTACACCCAGGCTGCCCGCTGCAGATAGGCGCAGATAGGCGTCCGGTCGGCCGGCTCGTAGGCCAGGTCACGGTAGGGATCATCTTCGATCAGCGGCACGCCGGCCTCGTCGAGGACCTCGGCCACGGCGCGACGGACTTCGTCCGAATAGCAACAGCCGGAGGGATTCTGGAAGGTAGGAATGAGATAGACGAAAGCCGGCCGGCGGTCAACGATGGCCCGGCGCAGCGCATCCGGGTCGATGCCGTCCTCAGTCAGCGATAACCCCTGGAACTCCGCACCGTACACAGCCAGAGCCTGAATTGTGGCCAGATAGGTGGGTGCCTCTAGCAGCACCGGAGAGCCTTCATCGATGAATAGTTTGCCCACCAGATCGATGCCTTGCTGCGAACCAGACGTCACCAGGACGTGCTCGGCATCGCATGCGATACCCAGGGTGGATAGATTTTGCGCGATCAGGCTGCGCAGAGCCGGCTCGCCTTCGCTGGGGCCGTATTGCCGGCAGTCGTCGAGGCCGGTGAAGTCCAGGTCAGGCATCAGCTCCTCCGCGGGCAATCCACCCGCAAAGGAAATGACCCCCGGCCGCTGTGTCACCTGCAGGATGTCGCGGATAAGGGAGCTGGTGAGCCGCGCGGCGCGGCGGGACAGTTGCGGTTTCACGGTCACTGCCCCGGCATCCCGACGCAATTTGGCAAGATCTGCATTCGGGCGAGGTGGGAGTTGCCGGAGAGTGCCACGTCAAAAAGCGTCATGATGGCTCCTGGTTGATGCTGGGTCGATTGACCCCGTTGGGCGTACAATAAGGCTGACGAGCCGGACAATACAGATACAGTTGATTCCCTGTCCGCCGAACCTGTACCGGTCGCTGAGCCAATACAGTCATGAATTCACTCAATATCGACCCAGCCGACAGCCGCCCCCTGATCGAGCAAATCGTAACCGGCATCAAGCAGCGCGTGGACGAACGGGCCTTACGGCCCGGCACGCGTCTGCCTTCGATCCGGGATTTCGCAGAACAGCACCGGGTCAGCAAATTCACGGTGGTCCAGGCCTTCGATCGACTGGTGGCGATGGGTTATCTGAAATCCCGCCAAGGCTCGGGATTTTATGTGCCACCGCGCCAGGAATCCGGCGCCGCCACCAGTCAGTCCTGTCAACTGAACCGCGCCATGGATGTACTCTGGCTGCTGCGCAACGCCTTGCAAGAGCAGCCCCACATCGCCATGCCCGCCGCCGGTTGGCTGCCCGGCGAATGGATGGATGGCGCCGGCATCCAGCGCAGCCTGCGCACGCTCGCCCGCAAGAGCGGCACGTACCTGACTGGCTACGGGCTTCCGGCCGGCTACGAACCTTTGCGGTCTCTGTTGGCACGGCGGCTCGAAGACCAGGGCATAGCCTGCGCGCCCCGGCAGATCGTCACCACCCGCGGCGCCACCCACGCCCTGGACCTGATCGCCCGGCTGTTCGTCAAACCGGGCGACGCCGTGCTGGTGGACGATCCCGGTTATTACACCCTGTTCGGCTACCTCAAGCTTTCGGGGGCGAGACTGGTGGGCGTGCCCTGGACCCCGTCGGGGCCGGACACCGCAGTCCTGGAAAACCAGATCCTGGAACACCAGCCGAAGATCTTTTTTACCAACACTCTGCTGCACAATCCCACCGGCGTCAGCATCAGCCAGTCGGTCGCCCACCGGGTGCTGCAACTGGCCGAGCGCCACGATCTGCTGATCGTGGAGGACGACATCTACGGCGACCTCTTGACGGGACGGGCCACGCGCCTGGCGACCCTCGATCAGCTGGAGCGGGTGGTGTTCGTCAGCAGCTTTTCCAAGACCGTTTCCGCGAGCCTTAGGGTCGGTTTCCTGGCCTGCAAATACGCAATCGCCGAGAGCCTGACCGACCTCAAGCTGCTTACCAGCCTGACCACATCGGAAATCGATGAGCGGCTGGTCTATGAACTCCTCACCGACGGCTACTACCGCAAGCACCTGGAAAAACTGCGCTCGCGTTTGCAAAAAGCCCGGGCCGAGGCTGTCCGGAACCTTGAGCGCAGCGGGCTGGAAATCTATCAGGAGACGGAGGACGGTCTATTCATCTGGGCACGCCGGGAAGCGTCCGGTAACGCCACAGCGCTGGCCGGGGCTGCGGCCAAACAGGGCATCATGCTGGCACCTGGCGCGCTGTTCAGGCCGCATCAGGAAGCTTCCCCCTGGCTGCGCTTCAATGCAGCGGGCTGCGAAAACCCGGCCATCTTCCGGTTTCTGGAGAGCGTGCGTGTCGATGACAACCTGTGATCCTTCACTAGCCCGATACCGACGGACCGCGAGCAGGCAGAAACACCTCATGTGTTCCAGATTTTCATCCTGTCCGTAAGCATGCGCTTCGATCTGAAGGATCTGGAATTGTTCGTCGCCACCGCGGAGACCGGCAGCATCGCCAAGGCGGCCGAGCGGTGCCATACCGTGGCCTCGGCCATAAGCAAACGCCTGTCCGATCTCGAAGCCGTTTACGGCACGGCGCTGCTAGTGCGCAGCAGCAAGGGCGTCGCACCGACGCCGGCAGGCCTTGCCTTGCTTGCCCGCGCCCGTGTCGTCCTGCATCAGGCCCGACAGCTGGATGGCGAGCTGCGCAGCTACTCGGCGGGCATCCGGGGGCAAATCCGGGTGTTCGCCAACATTTCCGCCATCGTGGAATTCCTGCCGTCGGCGTTGGCCTCGTTCCTGACGGCTCATCCGGAAATTCAGGTGGAACTCGAAGAACAGGTAAGCGGGGCCGTTGCCCAAGCCGTCGCCGACAATCTCGCCGATCTAGGGATCGTGAGCGAGGTCCCCGCCGGCCATGATCTGGTGCTGATACCTTTCCGTGAAGACGAACTGGTCCTGCTGGTGCCGCCGGATCATCCCCTGGCCCTGCGCAAGCGCATCGATTTCCGAGACGCGTTGGAATTCGATTTCATCGGCCTGCACAGCGACAGCGCCTTGCACTACCGGCTGCTGCGCGCGGCGGCCGATGCAGAGCGAGCACTTTATCTGAAAGTAAGGGTCACCAGCTTCGATGCGGTCTGCGCCATGGTGGCGGCGGGGCTGGGCATCGGTGTGGTGCCGAGAGGGGCGACCACGCCCTACACAGGCTCGCTGGGACTGGTGTCGCTGCCTCTGAACGATGCCTGGGCCAGGCGCCGGCTCCACCTCTGCGTGCGTTCCCTGGAAGGCTTGTCGGCGGCGGCGCGGCTGTTGCTGGATCATCTCGTCGCTGGCCGCATCTGAATCCAGGCATCGCCGTCGGCGATGGCGCCTTCGCGCAAGATCAATTTTCCTCGGGTGCTGCCTGCGGCATGCTGTTCTCGTCCATACACCATGAGGAGAACAGCGATGTATCAGTGGAGCCCGGAGGACTATGCGCGCCATTCTGCCGGCCAGGAGCGCTGGGCGCGGGAACGCCTGGCAGAATTGAATCTGCGTCCGGACGATACGATCTTGGACATCGGCTGCGGCGACGGACGCATCACCGCCGTGCTTGCCGAGCTGGTTCCCGAGGGCCGCGTGGTCGGGATGGATCTATCGGCGGACATGATTGCTTATGCACAGGCGCGCCATGGCCGTCCCAATCTCGCATTCCAGCGGGAGGACGCCCAGGCGATGCTATACGAATCCGAATTCTCCGTGGTTTTTTCCAATGCGGCCTTGCATTGGGTCAAGGATCCGCAGCCGGTGCTGGCCGGCATTGCCCGCGCCTTGACGCCGGGTGGCCGTTGCTTCATGGAGATGGGTGGACGGGGCAGTGCTGCGGCGCTGATCTCGGCGTTCGAGGCAATCGCCGCTGAGCCAGCCTGGCGCCAGAATTTCGAGGGATTCGAATCTACCTACGGATTCCACGAGGTGGCAAGCTATCGACACTGGCTCAGGGAAGCCGCCTTGGATCCCGGGCGGGTTGCACTGGTCGACAAGGACATGGTTCACAAGACCATGGAAGGTTTCATCGGCTGGCTGCGCACGGCCTGGCACCCGTACACGGCAAGAGTTCCGGCAGCAAGGCGGGAGCGGTTCATAGAATTGGTCGCCCAGCGCTATCTGGCCGAGGCGGCGGGCGCCAATGACGGCGGCGAGCAAATCCATGTGGCCATGGTGCGCCTCCAAGTGGAGGCGTGGAAGCCTGAGCGCGTGTGAGAGTTGAGCGGGACGGCGTGACACGGCCATGAATCGGGTATGGACGTCAGGACCGCGGTTGCTATCCTAGCCATGACCCAGCAAGAAGCGGAATGACAAACATGAACACGGAGAAACCCTTGACATTGCCTGCCCTCGACCCCGCCGACGTCCCCCGCAGGACCGGCTCGATTTATCCGACGGAAGAACTCCGCTCCTTGACCCAAGGGCGAAGCAAACAGGCCCTCGGCGATGCGCTGGGGCTCCAAGCTTTCGGCGTGAACCTGGTCCGGCTGGAGCCGGGGGCGATGTCCGCGGTGCGTCACTGGCATACCCGCCAGGACGAGTTCATCTATGTCCTAGAGGGCGAGCTGACCCTGGTGACGGAGAATGGAGAGCAAGTACTTGGCGCCGGCGTGTGCGCAGGATTTCCCGCCGGCAAACCTGACGGGCATCAGTTGATCAATCGCTCTGAGCGCGTCGCGATTTATCTGGAAGTGGGGGACCGGCTGCCGGGCGATGCGGCGCACTATCCCGATGTGGACCTGGAAGCGCGCGCGACCCGCGGCGGCTACAGCTTTTTCAAAAAGGACGGGGCGCCGTACGAGGCGGCGAGTGGGTAGCATGGAGATACGACTCGCAACCCTTGCCGATATGCCGCGCGTGGGCGCCCGTGCGCCATGATCTCGGGGATCGAAAGCGGTTTGCGGAGCTTGGTGAACTGGCAGGTGTCCTCCCATGGCGGGACACATGGAATACACATCACGTGTTCGTGATGGAACGCTTGCTGCGCAAGCGTTTGGTGAGTGCGCGTTGGATGGATGGTCATGCACAGGTGGAGGTCCTGGGCAGTTTGTCGCATTATCCGTGTCTAAAGCATTCGGCGAAACGCCTCTGCCGCAGGCTCGCACGGCCCTCTGGCGGAGCGGGCCACTCAGGAGTTTCTATGTCGAAATCCACCATCACGTATTGGAACCCGCTGTTGCCCGTTAACGGCGGAAAATGGCAGCCTATTTCGGGATTGGAAGGTATGGCCGAAGAACTCACACTCAGCATTGATCAGGAGACGGGTGAATATACTCGGCTGACCCGCTTCCATCCGGGAGCAGACACCGCCGCGTTCGGCGGCAAGCGCCATGCCTACCCGGAGGAAATCTTCATCGTCAGCGGCCGTCTGTACGATGAGGCTTTCGGTGTCTGGCTGGAAACGGGCCATTACGCCAGTCGCCCGCCCGGTGAGTTGCACGGGCCGTTCAGAACGGATGAGGGCTGCGTGGTTCTGGAAGTCTCGTTTCCCAACCGAACTCAAGCTTGATGCTGCGAGAAAAAATGTGCGATACCGGACCGGCAGGCTGCTGGCGGCTGCCACCGCCGCATTCGCTTGTGCCTTGGGCTTTGCCAGGGACCGCTCTTGCGTCGCATGAGGGGCTGGCTGGGGTTCCCGGCGCATTGGGTCGCCGGGAGCCACGCTCGAACGGAATCATCCTCAGAACCGCCGGACGCTAGCCCCGGCAGAAGGCTTTCACCGCCTTCGTCAACTGCTTTTTGTTGGCGTAGCCGTGCATGCGCGCTGCCACACGCAGACTGCCGAAATGCCTTGTCAGGGTCGCATGGCTGCGAGTCCTGCAACTGCGCTTGCCCGGGGTGCCATCGAAGCTGGGTTTGACCGTGGCCAACTGGGAATTCCAGCGGCAGATCACCCCGTCGTTGCCGGCGCCATCGCCAAGATTGCAGCTCCAGGCATTGGGGGAGGGGCGGGCGATCCCAAATACCGCTCCATTCTGGATATCGATACTGCACAGGGTACGCGCCTGGTCGGGCTGGTAAATGTTGGAGGTCAGGGCACTGCACTGCGGGAGGGAGGCCACGGACGGCGTGATCGGTACGCTGGTGCCGCCGGGCGAGAAGACCACCCGGTAGAGCGGCGCGTCGTCCGCGTAAACCTGCGGGTCGTTGGGCCAGGTATAGGCATGGGGGAAGACCTCGTGCACCGTGTCGTCCCCGATGCAGGCTTCGCCGGGATTATTGGGGTCAACCTCCGAGCAGAGCCCGAAAGGCGGCTGCGTGGAATAGTCCGGGAGTCCCGATGCCGGATTTAGGTAGCCATAGGGAAAGGTGCAGACGTCGTCGGGGCAGGGGGGCTTGGCGATAAAGCCGCGCAGGGAGCACTTCTGGTTCTGGGTACTGCCAGGATTGTTCCAGCAGGACGCCAGTACGGGGCAGTCGTTGTCGGTACTGCAGCTCGCCCCGTACTGAGTGGGGTCTCCGGCGCAGAACACTTTCCAGCGGTAGCAAGTCGGGTCGGATGTATCGCAGTTCTGGGCGGGTTCCACCGGAAACTTATACTTCCCGCAATTGGAAAAACAGCCCACGGTGGCGTCTCCGCCCAGGGGCTTGCCGTCGCTGCCTTCGATGACGAAGCCGTATTCCTTATATTTCTCGGAGGTCAGGTCGGAACGTTTTAGCTTGAAGCCGTCCGGGCAGTTGCTATTAGCGCGCAGGTCCTGGCCGTACACTGACAGCGGCGCGTTTTTCGCCAGCTAGAACGGGTTATTGGGGTCACCCGGGTCGCTGTCGTGCCCGCCCACCGCCACGATATCCACGGTCAGGCTCACGCCGTTCACGGCGCTGATGTCGAAATTGTCGACATAGTAGGTGGAGCCCGGGGCGGGAGTCACGGCTTGGTAAAAGGTCCATTCGGTGATGGTCGCCGCGCCTGGCGGGCCAAGCTTGGCCTTGCTGACATCGTAAACCCCGCCCGCGCCGCCGGTCTCGCACTGGGCCTTGTCCGCGGCGATTTCGAAACGGCAGCCGGTGCGCGCCCAGATGTTGGGCGCCACGCTGCCTTCCTTTTTGGTGTCGGCCCACTCGGGTGGAATGTCCAGGGTGATCACATTCGCGTTGTTGGGTGAACCGGCCGGCTTCATGACCCAGGTGCCCTCGCGCGGAAATATCGAGGTCAGTGCCTTGTCGGGGCCGTTCTTGGCGGCATTGGCCGCGCCCAGGATGGTTTCCGTGGAACAGTTAACCAACTGAACCACGCGCACCGCCGGGGGAATGGGCGTCGCCACCGGCATATTGGCCAGGCAGGCGTCGGTCTTCTTGGGCGCGGCCTTCGGCTTGGCCGTTGCCGCTGTGGCGGGATGGGCGATCAGGCACAGGGTGTAGGTCAGGAGCAAAAGTTGCCAAAGCGTCAGGCTCGACGTGAGGAAACGGTTTCTGCTTGGCTGGCGAGAAGAAGCGAGTTTTTCCATTTGATCGTTTTCCTTGCGCATTCGGTTGTGAGTCCCGGGTTGCGTTGGCCTGAGTGGAGTATCTCGGTCCACACCCTGTGACGAGCAGGGTTTTTCACAGAGCAAGATGCTGACGCCTTTGGCATCCGTCGCGGGAGTCCAGACTAGTCAAATTTCCGGCGATTTCTTGACATATGTCAAGTTTCGTCGGCAGTATGAGGACACGCAAGTACGTGATTGTACGAAGTCGCGTCAATTTACCGACCGATAGCGGCCAAATCAGCTTACGCCGCCCGCCCAGATAGTCCCCTGAACGCCTGCTTGCGGGGATCGAAACAGTTCAATGTTGATAAAGGAGTGTCACATGAGCCATCTAGGGAAGCTCTTCATGCCTGAAACGTGTTTCGACTCCGACGCGCGCCTGATTCGTCCTCGCCACCCTCTTGGCGAAAATTTCACCAACGTAACGGTATTCCCCTTCGGGGTGTATCCGTCACACGCCGCAAACCCACAAGCGGACTCCGGGCTATCAGCCCGTTCCACGCCTGAACCGTATCGCCGCCGCATATCGCGCAGCTGACCGTGGCCGATTCGACCGTTTCAGCAAATTTCAACCTATTACCAGGGAGTGTTTTACGATGTATGTTAATCGTGGGTATCAAGCACTAAACGGAAACCAGAATGCGCAACGGCGGTATTCTCGGGCTTTGGGCTTATGTCTGGCTTTTGGGATCATCCTATCCGGTATGGCGAGTGTCGCACTGCCGGCTCAACCGGATTACAGCAACGTAAGCGATCCCCTCGGCGGTCAGAGGCATATCTTGCGCAACGACGATCTGGTTCTAAGCTTCGGAGCGCAAAACCTAATTTATGACAGTGGCCCGAACAGTTACCAGGATTTTGGAAGCACTTATACCCTTATTTCAACGAATTCGAAAGTGGATGCACCATCGCCAGGTCCAGCGGTCCCCACGGTCAAAAACGGCACTGCGGGGTGTAACGCCGCCTCAGGGTGCGCGGAGTATTGGTACCCTTACTACCAAGTGCCAACCGGAAAAAATGGTCTTTTGGCCCCTCCCAGCTATCTCGCCATGGGACAGGCGGCCGGTCGTTTCTTCAATACGGACAGAGATACACTGGTTCAGTTTCCTTTCCAGTATGGGGCGAACAATCAGTTGCCTCCTTTGCTGATTTGGTTTACGGGCGACGACAGCGGCCATCTATCGGAAATTGGTCACCAGGACGTCTCTTGGGTAGATGGTGGTGGTGTATTCTTTGCGAAAGTGGGTGACTTCAATGGGGATGGATACGATGATATTTTAATGGTATCAAGCACGGGATCGGGTTCGAGTTATCAACCCCAAATGCGGATCGCGACTGCGGTAGATCCCAACGACCCGACCAAGGGTTTTAACTTCGGGCCGCAATTCTCGTTCAATGCGTATGGAATCCGAGACGTCGCCGTGGGGGATTTTAATGGGGATGGGATTAGCGACTTTGCAACGACCTACATCGACCCGAGTCGCACCTTGTACGCTGTGACTTTCAGTGTCGCTCCCACATCGCTTACAATCTCCACCGGCGGTCAGGTCCAGTTGGGCACTGCCGCAGATACCGGGTATCACCCCATTACCATGACCGCTGGGCGTTTTAGCTCCGCACCCCATGATCAACTGATCGTCGGCAGCTATATCAATGTTTCCATAGACCCCACCCAGGACTACATTTCAAATGGAGGGGTTTTCACAACGCAATTGATCGACTTTAGCGGGGGCGCGACCTTGCCGGATTCAATTACGCCAAAGTTGATTTATACGTATAATTATCCACCCGGCGTTCAGTATGATTATGTAGTCTTCAAACTGAAGGCCGCAAGGCTGAACCCAGCTAGCAATACCGATCAGTTAATTTGGCTTTCTTCGACTGCGAACATCGGATCGACTTTGCAGGTACTCACCGTCGACCCGTCCTTTAATACCAACAATCCAAGCTTCTTTACGGTAACCAGCGCGCTCTCTGGCAATGGACAGATCCCTGCCAATGTCGGCAACTTTTGGGGCCAGGACATCGCAATCGGTAATTTCGATCACCTGCAGGCTTCTTCCACGACCCCAAATACGACCGAACGAAACCCCATACTTCAAATTGCACTTGGAGGAATAAATGCCAATTATGACGGAGGTTACCAGTTTTATACAGGCCGTATCTACATTTACAACGTCGATCCGCTCAACAACTTTCAACTCAGCCAGAACCCTTATACTGGATTGCCGACGGGCGTATTTCAAGAGCCAAATGCACAATATCCAGTCAATAACGTGCAAAGCATGATTT
Source organism: Methyloterricola oryzae (assembly GCF_000934725.1). Lineage (NCBI taxonomy): Bacteria > Pseudomonadati > Pseudomonadota > Gammaproteobacteria > Methylococcales > Methylococcaceae > Methyloterricola > Methyloterricola oryzae. The sequence continues at coordinate 3,495 of NZ_JYNS01000030.1, read as the reverse complement.
TGACCGTTGGCGATTTTCGAGGCCGCTCATACCGGCTGGGCGCGCCAACCAAGATTACCCTGCAAAAGGCCCAGCCTTCGGTCATCCTCGCGGCGCCGCCCATGCACGCGGACTACGTCACCTCGGCGACAGGCAGCACCGGTTTGCTCAATCTGAGTGTGATTCCCGAAGGTTTTTATTCCAGGTATGAGCTTGATACCACACAGTCCACGACGAGCACCAATACCAACAGCCTCAGCACCTCATTCGGCATCAAGCTGACGGCCGGCGCTGCCATCGCGATCGGCGACGAGGACGACGGCGACGGCGCCACAGTCAAAGACACGGCCACCACCACTGCGGATCTGAAAACCTCGGCGGAAACCAAATATGGCAGCTTCTCGACGACAGAGTTCAGCATCAACCAGCAAACCGGTTTGACCGATCAACTCTGGATCAAGGATTCCTTGTTCTACGTCTACTCCTATCCGGTGATCGGACGCACCGCGTGTCCTGCGACCAGTCCCGCATGCGCGATCACGGACCAAAAACCACTGACCTTCCAAGTTTCCGTGCCCGCCCCGTCGGAGATTAAGACGCCGCCGGCCAGCAATCTTGAGTGGTATCAGCCGCCGTGGGAGTACGGCAACATTTTCTCCTACCCGGCGAGCTACGCGCAGTTGCAGGCCTATCTGCCGACTCTGCAGAAGCTCTCGGAAGATGTGGCTTTCTACACCGACGCCAGCAACATCCAGGTGAAGAATGCGTGGAACACCGGCACGAATTCCAGCCAGACGGTTTCATTCGATCAGAATTACTCCGTGGAAAACGACCTTTCGTTTTCCGTGACCGAGGGCCTCGCCGGCGTCGGTACGGGCAATGTCAACGCCTCCTTTGATGTCACCGCCAGTGTCGGTTTGGGGAGGGCCCAGGAATCATCCACCTCGCTGTCGGCCACGACCGGCATCACAGCGCAGAAGCCGGGCAGTTTCGCCGAACCCATCATGTACGCCTACGCGGTGAAGCCTGTCATCTTTGGCCGGCAGCCGCCCGCGGGCGCGTCCGGTACCGGTCCGAGTGCCGACATCAATACCTTTGGTCTGCTGCAGACCGCCTATATCGCCGATCCCACCGACACCTCGGCGGGCCTGTGGTGGGCGCAGGCTTACGGCGGCGCGCCCGACATCGCGCTCAACCACCCGAACCGGCTGATTGTCTCGACGCCGGGGCTTGCCAGCCCCAGCATCCCGCCCAATTGTCGCCCGACGGGCACGGGTGCCTCGCAGATGGACTGTGTCGAACTCGCCCCTTCGGCTCCGGACAACCCTTGGATGAGCGAAGTCCATTACATGCGGGGATTCTTCATCTCCAGCGCCAACTTCGCCTCACAGGGCGTGACGCCAGGGCAGGGCCCGCAACTGGCCAATGCGACGGCGGGCGACAAACTGATATTCACTGCCCGGGTGCACAACTACAGTCTGGCAGCGATGCCGACGGGCTCTAGCCTCTATGTCAGGTTCTACGGGGTCCAATGGAACGCGGTGACCAACACGGAATACCCCAGTTCCACTTTCCAGATCGGCAACGACGTCAAGGTTGGCCCGGTTCCGCCCTTCAGCGCGACGCCGGGCGATCCGGCCAACTGGATCCTGGTAAATAGCGATACCTTCGACACCACTTCCTACAGTGGTCGCTACCTGACCTTCTTTGTCGTGGTGTGGGGGCAGAAATCGGATGGGAGCTTGATGCAGGAGTCCACTGGACACGGCCTCAGCGCACTGCCGGGAACCATCAATTCCTTCGCCGATGCGGTCGCGCTGGAGGAAGTGGTCAGTGGCGGGCCTTCCTACAGCAATAACATCGGCTTTTACAATGCGCCTCTGGCCGTATTGCCCGCTCCATCGGGTGTGCCTGCTGCGGGGCCCCCTGGGGTGGATCCTTCGACCATCAAGCTGACTCTGGGCAAAGTGAAGGTCTCGAAAAAGTCCGCCAAGGCAAGCAAGCCCATCACCGTCTCGGCATTGATCAGGACGGGCAAGCAGCCTGTGAACGAGTTCATGGTGGATTTCTACGACGGCGATCCGTCGGCGGGCGGGCGGCTGTTCGACGTGGAGCGGGTGCCGTTCATCAAGTCCAAGGGTTCCTACCGGGTGAAAGTGAACTTCCGCTCAAATATCTGCGGCCGCCGCAGTATCCACATCAAGGCGGCCGATGGCAGGCCCTACGCGGTCACTCGCAAGTCGCAGCGGGTCAAGATTCATTGCATTAACCCCAAGGCTTAGGCCGGCAAGAACGCTGAGTAAGCTGGAGAGCCGACCTGAGTGGGGTCGGCTCGTCTGCTTCGCGAACGTGCGCATCCAGAAGGGGAAGTCATCAAAAGTAAGGGTTTGCCCGCTACGGCGGGTAAATCGATCGCGCTCTTTCTCGCATTTTCCGCGTTTGCGGCCTCGGCAAGTCAGGATTATTCAGGCAAGGAGGCGTCTCCTAATCCCGCAAAATCAGAATGTAGTACGTCTTCAAATTGGCAATTGTCACACCGAATGGTGGAAACGCGGTGGCGCCGCACTACAGCTAACACCGGGCAGTCGGCGTCGTATTTGGCGCTGTATTGGTCGGAGTCTCTCACGCAAAGCACTTTCCAGCGGTAGCAGAACGGATTGCTGGCATCGCGGGGGCGCGGTGATGACAGCCCACTGCGACGGTATCAATGGTCAGGGTGAAGCCGTTCACGGCGGCGATGACGAAACCGCCGCCGGTTCGCCCCAGGATGTTGGGCGCCACGCTGCCGTCCTTTTTGGTGTCTGCCCATTACGAGGGGATGTCCAGGCTGAGCACGTTACCTTCGCTGGGCGGCGATGAAAGCGAGGGAGTGGGTTAGCGATTTCATAGCGGATCGAAGCGGCTGAGCGAGGGTTCGGCGACACCGAGGGTGGGGTCGATGCGGGGCTGGCCGGTGGCGGTGTCGAGCAGGGGTGTGTAGTTGGCGGCATAGATGCTGCGCCAGTAGTCGACGGCGAGGTGGGGCACGTTGGTGCCGGGGCTGTTGCTGTTGAGCAGGGTGCCGCTGGGGGTATAGACGTCGATGCGGTACTGGGCGGGCTGTGAGCCATCGCCGGTGTAGTAGAGCAGGTAGATCTGTCCGGCGCCGTCGACGGCGACGTCGAGGTAGGTGTTGGTGGTGGGGAGCGCGAAGGTGAAGTCGAGCGGGGTGGCGGTGCCGAAGTAGCGGACCGGGTTGCCGTTGAGGTCGAAGGCGGCGAGTTGGGAGGCGCCGGCTTCCAGGACGATGATGGTGCCGGGGTTGGTGATGGCGACGCCGGTGGGGGTGGAGAGCAAGCCGATCTGGGTGCCGGGTCCGGCGACATAGGCGGCCAGAGGGGCGCGCGGGGTGGCGACCGGGCGGACATGGCCGAGGCGTCCGCTGTCGGTGTGGATGGCGACGACGCGACCGGAGGAATGCAGGGCGGCGGCGGAGACGGGCAGGAGGAAGTCGCCGAGGGAGACGGTCGGGTCCCA
>NZ_JYNS01000029.1 GCF_000934725.1 Methyloterricola oryzae | reverse complement strand
TAGGCGCTATCGGATGAACAAATACCAACATGTTGTCGCTTGGTAATACTTCACGCGGCCAAACCGATGGTTTCGAAGGTGCGCTGGAGTTCTTCGCGGAGTGCGACATAGTGTCGATCCAAGGGGTGGGGATGCGCCGGCGGTCGTCCGGGTTTGCGGGTGATGCCGGCCAGCAGCGGCTTGATGACCTGTTCGCGGAGCAGCAGGTAGGCACACATTGTCCGCACGCCGGCGGGTTCGGCCTGGTAGCGTCGCGATCCGCGGCTGCGCAGGACCAGCTGCTTGCCACGCAGTTTGGCCAGATCATAGGCGGCGTGGCGGCTGGAATAGGTTTCGACGGGCCAACCGGATCGCTGCCGGACCGTTTCCGCCAATTGCGCCAAGGTAAATCCATCGGGTCGGGTGGCGAGGCCGACCACGGCGTCCACCACGGTACGGTTGCGGGCTTTATTCAGATCGATGCCCGCCAATCGCCGGGTGCCGCGTGTGGTCGGCTCACACCATTGATCAAAGGTACCTTCATCCAGGAAGCTGATATGGGCCACCTGCACGGTATCCAGAAAACGGACCAGCATGCCGCCCATGCGTTCCAGCATCACCGGCAGTTTGTCCAACACCTTGCCACATCGCAAGTCCTTGCTGTTATGGACGACGACTTCCGCCCGCAGAACCCGCTCGCCTTTGTCATAGAGCTTCAGCGTCAGGTGCCCCCAGTGCAGCTTGAAGACCGTCAGGTCGTAGCTCGGGGTCTGGACGGCTTTGACGAGTTTCGGTACGTCGCGTCCCCGCGTTGGTATTCGAAACGGGCGATGCGTGCGGCCGAAGATCGTCTTGAGCTGTTTGACATCCAAGGGCTGGCGGGCGCGATCAATCAGCTTCTGATACACCTCGTCCAGGGTGGCGCCCCGGTGGAACAAGAGGTTGCGGCTCAGTTCCAGTTGAAACACCGAATACTGATAGACAAAGCCGCTGTGTTCCTGCGCTTCCCGGTCCAGGACGAAGCACAGACAGCTGGAGTAGATCCAGCGATCACACACCGCTTTCAGGCTGCCTTGTGCCATGATTTCGTGCAGCGTCTCCGCCAGGCGGTTGACCGCCTCGAAGTCACTGCCCTCGACGAAACAATTACTGGCTTTGCTCACCGTCAGCCGTTGCCGTCGCGCCTGCCGTTCCACCCATTCGTGGCCGTTCAGGATCACCTGCGCGCCAAACGGCGGATAGCCGCACATCCGGATGGTGACATGCCCCCACTCGGCGTCGATCAGATGAAAGTAGTAGTGCTTGACGTAGGGCCAACTCTTGCGGTGATGCAAATCGAGAATCCGGCCGTCGGCCGTGCGCTTCACTTCCCACACGGGCGCCGGCGCGTTGCCCGTGATCACCAGGAACAAGCCCTGAAATCCGGGATCGGTCGGCAGATGCTCCTCTGCCAATTCGTGTTTGCGCTCCCCAGCTTTCGTCTCGACCAGCGGAATCCCATGCTTCTCGCAATAACCCCGAACCCGTCGGGAGAACGTCCCCGCCAGATCGCGCAGATGGGCATCGTCCAGTTCCGAGTCATCCCCACGCCAGCGCCGCCACCAACTGCGCATCCCGCCGCCAGTCTGACCCATCGGGAAGTAGGCATTGACCACCAGGCGATCGACACAGTCGTAACGCCCTTCGATCAGCTCCGCATAGTACCGGGAAAATTCATCAGGTGTGTTCATGCCACAAGGCTAGACCCTTCACAACCGCCCGCTACATCTGTTCGCCCCAAGCGAACCTCAGTTTCCCGGCGAAGTCCGGGAAAATGCATAGTTTCCTTTGGTGGAAATTTCGATCTTTATCCGTTGGGCAATTCGCGCCCTAGCTTTGATCAACGGCGCCGTCGATTGGTTACGCTCGGCCGCGCGCCTGAAGTTAAGGGCTCGAGCGAGTTTTCAAGCCCGTGACAAGAGACGCAAAGCCCGCGCGGACCGAAACGTGATGTTACGGCCGCTGAAGTGCCCTGCCCTTGCGAGCAGCAGAGGAGGCCGCATGATTGAATTTGCAGTGACGCTGGAAGCCAGCGATCCGCAGCGCAATATCTGGCGCTCCTATCATGTGGCGGCGGGGCAAGACCTGTTCGGCGATTGGATCGTCGAAGTGCAGTACGGCCGTATCGGAGCCAAGGGCCGGACCCACGTGTTTCCCGCCACCGATCGCGAAGATGCCGCGGCCATTCTGCGCAGGAACCTGAAACGACGGGAAAGCTCGCCCACGCGCATCGGTATACACTACGAAGTTCGCGCCCTTGCGGGCTTGGCTTGCGGCGAGTCCATTGCGGACGGATCCTTAAGCCATCTGGCTGATCGGTTCCTTTCAACGCTCAACATGCCGGAGGCAAATCGCCTTTAGTTCGTAGGCGATCATACGAGGTCATCACCATGAAAATCCTTGGCTGTTTTTTGGGTCCAGGCACAGACGCTACGACCCACCGCCACAGGCCATTGGCACCATTCTCGGCGCGATCGCCGCATGGGTGATAGGAATGGCGGTCGTCACTCAATCCCGCGGTGCAAACGATTGAGACCGGCAGAGTTTGGCTGATCCATGCGGCTGCCGACACTCGCTTTACGGCGTAAGCGTCCGCCCTTGGAGCTGCCCACATCCGCAGTGCTGCGCCAACCGCCGCACAGCCTGCCCATCCTGTCTGCCGAGGAGTTGCTGACACAGCGGCGCGAACCCTGCAATCGCATCGAGGAACTGGTAGGCACCACGCCGAAACATTTCGAACAGTTCTACGGGACGGCCCTTCAACGCTACGCCCGCTTTGTCCAGCAACTGCCCGCCTCCGAGTCCCACCATCACGCCTACGCCGGTGGTCTGCTCGACCATGGTCTGGAAGTGCTCATCAACGCACTCAAGCTCCGCCAGGGCTATTTGCTACCGCCGGGTGCCGCACCGGAAGACATCGTGCATCGCCATGACCTGTGGACCTATGCCGTGTTTGCCGCAGCGCTGGTCCATGACGTGGCAAAGGCTGCCGTCGACCAGATCGTGACCGCTTACAGCGCCGACGGCGGCCGGACTTGGGTTTGGAATCCCTGGATAGGCGACCTGCCCGATGAGGCAGACGCGCATTGGTACCGGACCGAATTCATGCGTAACCGACAGTACCGTCTTCACGAGAAGGCCTCGCCCCTGTTCGCGCAACGCCTTCTGGGGGCCGAGGGCATGGCCTGGCTGGCAAGTGACCGCGAAGCCTTCAGCGCCTGGCTAGGCTGGGTCTCGGGTGATACCCTGCAATCCGGTGTATTGGGGGAGATCGTCGGTCAGGCCGATGGTAGCTCCGTAGCACGCGACCTCGGCGCTCAGCCAAGCCCCCGCACAACGGTGGCGGCCGGGAAGGTCATTCCGCTGCAGGAAAAGCTGATCACCGCGCTCCGCTTCCTCATCGACGAGCGTGAACTGCCACTGAACCGCAACGGCGCCGCCTGTTGGCGCGTGGGCGATGACCTGTGGCTGGTCAGTAAACGCACCGTCGACGCTCTGCGGGCTCATCTCATGCAGACCGGACATAGCGGCATCCCCACCCAGAACGATCGCCTCTACGACGTACTGCAGGAGCACGGCATTCTGGTGCCCTGCGACGACCGGGCCATCTGGAGAGCCGAAGTGGCCGGCGATGGGTGGGCACACGAACTGACCCTGATCCGCATCCCGCTGGCGCGAATCTGGACCAACCTGGACCAATGGCCCGAACCGTTCAACGGCCAGATCAAGCCGCGGACATTGGAGCACGACACCCGGCCGGCTGACGCAGTACTCTCGTCATCATCCGAGGAATGTGCCGAATCTGGGGACACGGCGCGCATCGCCACCGATACCCCACCACCGGCCAAACCCGATTCGTCGCCAACTGGCGCGGACAGCAAACCGCTGAAACAAGCATCCAGTTCTCTTGGCAATAGCGTGATCGACTGGGTCCGCCAAGGGCTGGCCGACCGGAGTATTGATTACAACCAGCCCCATGCCCGCGTCCACCTGGTGCCCGAAGGGGTGCTGCTGATCAGCCCAGGCCTGTTTCAGGACTACGCCCACGCGCATCCTGAAGAAAGTTGGGAGACCGTGCAAAAGCGCTTTTTCAAGCTGGGGCTGCACCAACGCACCACGAGCGGAACCAACGTGCACACCTATCAGGTAGTGGGAGGAAACCGCGCCACCCGCGTCAATGGCATTGTCATTCCTGACGTGGAACGATTGTTCACACCGCCGGCCCCGAAGCCCAACCCGCACCTGCGCCCGAACTCGCGGTAGCGTAGTGGTCTCGGCCCGATACAGACCCGTCACTTTTTGACCAATCCAATGAACGCGCTTGCAGCCCGAAGGTCACGGAGCTGTCATATCGGACTTATCCACAATTTCTGTGAATAACTCCCCTACTCTGCTCAGGGCTTTGTCACTGCGCGATGTACGGCTGAACGTCGACGCAATTGAGCCTCAGATGAGCACCCGGTCTTGATTGCTGACATGGGGCCGCAGGAAGAAGTCCTTGCCGTCCCTGTCGGAATATGTAAAGAATGGAAGTCGTGATCCGCGACGTTTCAATGGAGGATCTTATGGACATAGGGCAAGTGGCTTCGCCCTTGAAAGCGAAGTACGACTTCAATTTCCCTGCCGTCGCCGGTTTTCTCCTGCTGTGGCTGTTGCTTTTCGCCTTTCTGGACGCCCGCCTCGTCGGAATTCTGGCCATCGCGTCCTTACTACTGACCTGTTACGGCCTCCAGGCCGATTTCCGGGACCGGCCCCTGTGGCGCCTGCCCTTCTGGACCGCGGCAAGCCTATACACCGCGGGCACCGCTTTGGCATCCTGGAGCTATTGGGAGTTTTACAGCCTGTACCACATGCGTTTGGCCCAGGTGATTGGAAAATCAGGCATCGAGACGTTCATGCTGCAGTACCATATCGCCTTCCCACTCCCTGACTCGGTCGGCAGTTACGGGATGCTCATGATCTGGATCGCCGGTGCCATAGCCCTTGCAGCACTTGTGATCGTCCTTCGCCGGCGCGGCGCGCGGTCGACCCTGACCATTGCCCACAGCTGGCTCCGCTCGCCCGTGGGTCGGCCCACCTGGTGGGCGTGCCGTGGTCTGACGCTCTTCCTGGGCGCACTGATTGTTGAAGTGTCGTATGCCTTGGCAGGAGCTATCGCTGGTAGGGTCGGTGACATGGTGGACTGTGCAGGTGATAACGATGACGCGGGTGGCGTATTTGGCGTTCCCAAGAACAAGCCTCACTGGATCAAGGTCAATAGCGACGTGAAATCCACGGTGCTTTACGGGGATAAGGATGATCTCTGGTGAAGTGTTCACTTACTTCTTTACCAGTGAGCCTCCAAGTCGTCTTGCAAAGCCAGCAGCATGTGACGTGCCTTTGTCTGCGGCCCGTGCAACCGGTTCTGTTAGAGATTCCATGCTCCCCCCGATCATATTGAACCTGTATCCCATAATGCTAAGTGTCAACAACCAGACCCCTGGCATCCCTATGTACAGGATCAGCGCCCCCAAAATGGCAACATTCCCGGCCACGCCGGCCTGAGTGTCGAAATCGAACTTCCACCAACTCAGTCCGAGTGCGGTTATCATATTGTCGTCCAGCCAGGTGGCCATCGCCCACAAGGCCGAGCAAAACTTCAATGCGAATATGACCATGCTGACCAGCAACGTGGTCTCGATGGAAAACCCCGAGAGCACCACCACGAACGCAAGCAGCATGTAGAGCGCCATGAGGATGTATGACTGCGCAATCGGTGCCATCTGCTTCATGGCATAGATCTTCGGTTTCCAGCTGAGGTAATCCATCGTCAGTCCCGCGTTGGCGACCACCGCGCTGATCTTGTCCTGAGTGTACTGGCGAAATGAAGGTGCGGGACCGCCACTGGCTGGTGCGCCCTGCGTCAGCTCTATGCGTTCTGGCTCGAACAGCTTGCGCACCAGGTCATTTTCCATCTGAACCGTCGCAACGCCCGGGTCCGTCGTCACGACAGTCTGCCGGGATGATTGCAGGTCCAAGGGATTGATCTGTGCCAGCATGCGCGCCCGAATGCCGACGTTGGGCTCGGTCCACCAATCGGCACAAACCGGACGCCCCCACAGCGGCTCGAATCCCGGTTGGTATTCGGTGTCGCGGTTCCGGTCGTACGCAAATCCGGGAATCGTTTCGCTGGCGCGCAAGGCCAGGTTCACGTTGGCATTGCGGTAATAGCCATTGCTGTCCAGAAAGAACTGCGACCCTGGCCAGTCGATGTCATTGGCCGCATACACGTCCGGGAGCGTTGCGTGACTGGTCAAGAACTGGGCCCGCGCCGGCAACCAGCAATCGTTGGCGAACAGCTCGATCTGCCGGCGTAGCTCCGGATCGGCGATGCGGGTGTTGTTGATCCTGTAATCCAGGGTGCGGATATCCGGCGTGCAGGGCACCGATGCAATAACCGCATTGGTGATGCCGTTCGCCACCATGAGGATGCCGTACCACCACACGGGCACTTGCCCGGTCCGGCCGCTGATGGCAGCAAAGGTGCTGTCATACGCAGTACCCGTGCGGCCGCTACTGAACGACTGCCCAGCGCAGAGGCGGGTATGTCCCAGGTCGCCGGTACGCAGGGTCATGACGGGCGTACCCGCCAAGGCCGCCACCAGCATCATCGAAATGACACCAACCTCGATGTTGCGCAGCGAGGCATTGGCGCCCTCCACCGCACCGGCCTGCGTGTAGGACTGCACCGCGGCGCGGACGATCATGCCAAAGAAGAACAGATAGGCGATGCCGGTCTCGGTCAAAATGTCCCAGATCGCGTCATACATGATCCAGCCGAACAACGTGGTATAGACCTCGATCGCCGACGCGACTTCCATAGGGATGGCTCACCTCAAAGTCGAAAGCCAAGAATGAACCGCTTCGAGTGCCTCATGGCCTTACGAAACCCGCGGCATTGAATAGAACCTCATACGCCAGCAGATAAACAGCCAGGCGCATGCGCAGCCGGAGCAGCAGCGCCCGCTGCGTGCCGTTCATGCGGCAGGCGTTGCAGACCAGATCAATCCACATGGGCCAGCCAGCGACCAGCGCGGCGAACAGCAAAAGCCGCCAGACCAGTAACCACGGCCGGGCAGAGACTTGCCAGGCGCTCGCGGCATCCCCCCCGAAACGGATGCAAGCCCAGCCCATCGCGGCCGCGATCAGCGCCGCCGCGGCGAATGCCCCCCACCACAGGTGCAGGGACAAGCGCTCCAGCGGGGAGCGGCATGTGTGGCGCCTGCAGAAGAAGTTCAGCAGTCCCATGCCACTCCTACGGCGCGGGCGGTGCGCCTTCACTGACTGGCCGCGGATCGCGGCTACGGGCCCCTGCCCTGTCGCCCTGGGCGCTGTTGGACACACCCAAATCGAGCAGGACGGAAGAGGTCTGACTGAACAGCTCTCGGCGGATGCGCGTCTCGTACAACAGGTTGTCGATCTCCTTGTCCAGCGTGCCAATCGCAGTCAGCAACTCCTCCGAGGCCGGCGAGGCATAGATGTTGGGCTCCAGGCGACCGCTCAGCAGCAGCCTCCGCAGCAACAGGGCCCTTTCCATAATCAGGCGCGTGGCGGCTTCCTCGGCCAGTTTGACGATGGCCGTCTGACGCGCCTGGGCATCCGGCAGGCGTTGCATGGCCAGAACCACCTCACGGGTCATCAGGGTACCCGGTGCCGAGACCGCTTCCAGATTCGCCGCGTTCGGCTGGAGGTCACCGCTGACCAACTGCCGCAGCTTTTTCTGGATCTCGATCTTCTCCCTCTCGATCATGGGCCTCAGCCCGTGACCAGCCATGGTTGCGCGCGGCGTGTCCTTGTCCACGAACAGGTCAGCGTCCCCGAGCACGAAGCGGGCGAACTCGGCGGCCTGTTCGGGGCCGCCCCAGACGTCGGCGAGCGGCATGTCTCCGCCGCCACCCAGTTGGGAGACACCGCGGCCCAGCTCGATGTTATAGCCTGCCACCGTGCTGTCATAAATCACCCGCACCGGCTTTTGGCCGGTACCTCCCGCGCGGAGCCCACCTATCCATGGCACACCGTTCTTGCCGGCGTTGTTGTCCACGTTCTCTTTTGCCGCCACTACATCATTTTTTGCCGAATTGACGCCGCCGGAGCCCATCTCGACCTTCCAGTCATAGCCCTTGCCCAGGGTGATCCACTTGTCGAAGGGGTCCTTGCCCTGGGCGATCTCCTGCCCTACCTGTTCGCAGCTCTTGGTGTTCAGTGAAACCACCCCCTGGGCCATCAGCAACGCATTCTGCAGCAGATCATAGAGGCCGGGGCTGGCGCGCTGCAGGATCAGCTGCGGCAGATTGGCCACGGCCCCGGTGACCGCAGCCTGTACCTGATTGAGGGCACCGTAGGCACCGTTCTTGACCTGGTTCATGATGTTGCTGATGCCGAGCAGCGGCGAGAAATTCCCGCAGCTGAAGCTCCTCCGGAGATCGACGGAGCCCAGGAGGGAGATCGATGTCACCGTCGGATTGGCAGCCGGCGACAGCGCCGCAGCCCCACCAATGCGGTAATACCAGTTGCTGCTCTGGGACGGCGCATCCAGTGCCGCGCCAGGCGCGGACCAGGCCAAGACCATCAGCGTCAGCGCGCCGCTCAGCCGCGCCGACTGGTTGTTCTCGTACATACCAGCGCAATCCTGTTGAAGTTCATTTGGGAGGTGGATACATGACGATATCCACGGAACCGAGAAACACGTCGCCCTTGACCTCGCAGCAGCGGTAAGGCCTCCACAGCGTCCAGGCATAATCCCCGGCGGAGGTCACCTTGGCGTCCGCCCAACTGCGCACGGCCAGGGTATCGTTCTCGCCGAACACCTCGCACTGGGGCAGCGGCAAGGGCAGGATTTGCTGCCACCAGCCGGTGCGGTAATCGCCTTCCTTCAATGGCTCATCCGGGCGCCACACCATCTTGTTGTTGGCGATGAATTGGCCACCGCTGGCCAGCTCGTTGTACACATGCGGCTGCGCTTTCCGGGTGACAACATCGCCGGCGCGCTGCGCTGTCACTGCCCCTGCCTTCGGGTCCTCGGACTGGATCACCCAACCCGAGCGCGGATAGACCGCGCCCCAGCTGTTCAAGGGCCAGGTGCCAATTTCACGCACGCCAGGAATGACACTTTGCGGATAGATCACCTCCGGAATCGACCAGCGCCAGCCCAGGGAATCCAGTCCCGACAGGAAATACGGCTGGTACGCCTGCGCCTCCGAGGGGCACAATTGCATGTCCGCCGCGGGATGGCCGATCACGTCCACTGCCTTGAAGATCAGGTTTTCGTGGCCAGGGTTTTCCTGATCGGGCCGGCCCGGCACCCCCATCTCGCTGCGCTCACCCCCATTGCATGTGTTCGGCACCACGCCGCTGGGCGAAATCGTCGCATCGGCGCCAGCCTCGTTGATGGCCTTTACGGTCATGCGCGCGAAGTCCCAGGGATTGTCCGCCAGTGCGTTGTAGGCGCTCACCACCACATCCGGCGTGAAAGTGCCGCTCTTGATGGACTTCTCCTCGGTGCAGCCATAGGGGGTGCACAACAGCCAATAGCAGACGCCAATGAAGGGGATGGGCCTCGCACACAGCATGCTTGAGGATTGCGCGAACAGCGCGCCGTCGGAGAAGCTGCTGTCTGACGCCTTCAGCAACTCGCCGCACACTTCAGCGTCTGCCAGAACCCGGTCCGGCAATGGGTACAGTAAAGCTCCCAGAGCCAAGGGCAGGCATCCCCTCGGTCTCATCGCGAGCTTCCCTTCCATCGGAGATATACCGATAGTGCTTCCGGCAGATCGGTGACCCCGTAAACCACGGCGGCGCCATGGTCGAAAAGCACCGCCGGATATCGGGTAATCTGGAATTGCAGTGCACGAAGATGCCCTTGGTAGGCGCTGCGCAGGCGCGCCTGGAACTGCGGATCTGCCAAGCGTGAACGCGCGACCTGAGCCGCCGCCTCGAGTTCTTTGGGCAGGCCCGCGGCGAGCTCCGCATCAATGCTTACCGGCGCGCTGAGGTCGTACACCTGGACATCGATGCCGGTGCGGGTCCGCACTACATCGAGCCCCTGCAGCGGATGTTTCGCATCGGTGATCACGGTCATGCGCGCCGGCAGCTCCGCCGTGGCAGCTGCCACATTCTGCCCCGAATCAAGGGCCAGGAGCAGGGTGATCAGGGTCCGTGCCAGGCATAGGAAACGCGTCATGAGTTGCGCCTCCCCGCCGCGATGCGCCCGGCGACCGCCAGGGCCGCCTCCAGTTCTCCGCAGCGTTGCGCCTGCATGATCGCGGCCCGCTCGGCTTTCTCGTCCTTCTCGGTCATGGCCAATGCCAGGGCGATGGGGGGCGGGACATTACGGAAGAGCGCGGTCAGATGGTCGGTCAACACCACCCCTTCGACGTACTGTCCTGGGCTTTTCCGTGCGGCGAGCAGCAGCGCCACCTGTTCCTCGGTGAGATCACGGAAGCGCGCGATCTGGTTGATTTCGTCCTTGGGCATCACCAGGCACAGCCACCATTCAAGCATGTTAAGCATGCGCCGGCTGGCGTCGGGAAAGTCCTCCAGGTTTTGCGTAGCGATCCAGAACCAGGCGCCGAGCTTGCGCCACATCTTGGTAATCTTCACCACGTAGGGCGCCAGCAACGGATTGGTGGTGATGATATGGCCTTCGTCGGTGATCACCAGTGTCGGTCGCTGGTCGTGCTGCTCGCGCTCCACCAGCGCGTTGATGTGATTCATCAGGCCGATGTAAGCCACCGTCAACTTGTCCTCGTAACCTTCCCGCGCCAAAAGCCCCAAGTCCACCAGTGTCACGTCCACATTCGGCCAGGGCCGGCCGGGGCGATTGAAAAGGCGCGCCTCAAAACTCCCAGGTGTCGTGAACAAAGCCAGGGCATCGGCCATGTCCTGAATACGTTCGCGGCGGCGCTCGGCCGACTCCCGACGGGCGCGCAAGGCCTGCACCACATCCTCCGGCAGCACCTGGCACCGCCCGGCCTCCTGCGCCGTCCGTGCCGCCCCAATCAGGGCTTCGCGGATGATCAATCGATCGGAGCGGCTCAAACGGTTGTCCTCGCGCGCTTCGCCGCCAGTGATCATCAGCCGCGCGGTGATCTCCAACTCACCCAGCAGATCGCGCTGGCCGTCGTCCTCATCCTCGTCGTAGTCGTTGGTCGGATCATCATCCAGATCGTGGGCGCTCTCCAACGTCAGGTTCAAGCGATTCATTTCCAGCAGTTTGAGGGCATCGGCGAACGGTGGCAGGCTCACATCGGCGGCCGGCGTGATGGCCACCTGGTTGACCGTCAGCCCCTGGGTCTTGAGGTACTGTCCCAGGAGCCCGAAGGAATCCCCCGCTTCCAGCAGGAAGATGCGCGGCCGATACAGCGCGAGCATCTGCAGGATCAGATACACCAGCGTGGCGGACTTGCCCGAGCCGGTGGGGCCGACCAGCAACAGATGGGCGTTCTTTTTCCGGTCGTGCAGGTTGAGGGGATCGAAGGTCAGTGGCTCACCGCCGCGGTTGAAGAACAGGAGCCCGGGGTTGCCGGTGCCGGTGGAGCGGCCGTACACCGGCGCCAGGTTGGCGATGTGGCCGCTGAAGGTGAGCCGGGAGCGCCGCGCCCGCCGGCGGTCGAAGCGGTGCTCGTAGGCCAGGGGCAGGCTTTTCAGGTAGGTGTCCAACGCACACAGGTCCTGAACCTGAGAGATGGGCTTGAGCCCGTTGGCCAGCATCAGCGCTTGCACCTGGTTGACCTTGCTTTGCAGGTCCGCCTCGTGGTTGCCGCGCACATACACCACGGTCTGCAGCGGATACAGCTTGTCGCCCTTGACGATCTTTACCTGGGCCGCCTTGGCGTCCTCACCCGCCAACTGGGCTTCAGCGTAGTCACCGATCGCGGCGCGTTCGATACGCTTGAGGTGTTCGCGGACCTGGTCCTGCGGCTGCAGCGTTAGGGTCATGGCGAGGATGGTGTGCTCGGGCATCTTGTCGAACACCGAGAAAATGCGCTCGCCGACCCGCCGCTCCACCAGCAATTGCCCCACCCCGGGCGGTTGCTGGAGCGATTGCACGGTGATCGCCCGGTGCGGCAACTCGTCGAACCACCACACGCCCTTGTCCGGATGGTAACGCGGCAGCCCCAGCATCAGCGCTTCACTCAAGTCGTAGCCGAAGGGACGCTCAGCGATGTCATCACCCGGCCACGGCGCGAGCTTGAGCAAGGCTTCCACGTCTCCCTCCGTCATTGACGGATTCGGGTTGAACCAGCGGAACAGCCACTCGTAGAACGCCTTGCCGTCCATCCGGGTCAGGCCGACGCCGGTTTCCCGCAAGCCTTCGGCAAAGCGTGCGGCAACGTCGTTGAGCTCGGTCACCGCATCCAGATCGCCGAATTGAAGCGCACCCGCCGCAGGACGCCGCCGGAACAGCGCGGCCCGCACGCGTCGGCGTTTGCCTTGCCAGGGGTTGCCCGTCACCAATTGGTCGACGTAGAGTCCCCCAGGGCGGGACACATCCACCAAGTGCTCGCGCAGGACCTCCAGCCACTGTCGGGTGAACGGCGTATTCAGGTTGGCGGGTCGGCAGTAGGCCTCGATTTCATCCACCAGCCAGTCCAGGCGCGCCTCGTCCTGCACGAACATCTGCAAAATCCAGGGGTCGTCGGCCTCGGGCAGGGAGCCTGTCAGGACGGCCTGCACTTTATCGCGGAAGTCGGCCAGCCACTGCCGCGGGCGTGCCTCGGTAGCGGGCGGGTGCAGTTCAAACAATGCGCCGACGCTGCGTCCATCGTCCAACAGAAAGCTGCGGCTGTCGGGGTCGTAATCGAGCCATGGCAGATAGTTGGTGAACGCCGTCGGACGCTCGTAGCGCTTGCGAAAGCGTGCCTCGGTGGGCGGCCGATCGCTCTCGCGCCGGCCATGCAATACCGGCCGCAGCAGACGGCGCCGGGTGATCCGCCTCAGAAGTTTGCCAAGATGCATTCATCGCCCTCCCATCTCACCGGGCAGGGCGTATTCGACCCCGTCGTACATCGGGAACACCGTGGCGTAGCCCGGCACCGGATAGCCGCTGCCGCTCATATGCGGAAACACGTACAGGACCAGATCAGGGTTAGGCAAACGCGGAAAGACATTGCTGATTTCACTGTTCGCCTCCCGGGTCCAGCCCGCCAGGCTCAAGTCCGCGGCGCCCGGCCCGCGCCCTTCGATTTCTTCTCGTGCCCTCTCAGGCCGCCGATGGTTGCGGTCGAAGTGGGCGTCGTAGACCTCCTTCATGGATGGCCCCCCTTGCGGCAGGATGGTGTCTTTGGTGCCCAGCGGGGAGCAGCCCGTCAGCACCAACTCAATCGAGATTGCGGCCGCCGCTGCGCGCCGCCTGTGCCTGCCTTGCATAGTCCAGTCTCCTGCCCTTGAGCTCGTAGTCGATAGGGAGTTCGCGGTCTACATGGACAGCCAACTCCACGCCGGTGTCCACGAAAACCGCGTCGTAGCTTTGCGCCTGCCGTTCCTTGATCCACTGCGCGATCTCGTCTCCGGCCCCGGTCGCCAACGAGCCCAGGGCATACTTGCTGGCATCGCCAGTGACGCCCGTGGTGAAGCCGCCGGTCAGAGGAGAGGTAGTCACAGTGGTCTGTGAGCGGGCGTAGGCGGCGCCGGCGGCTTCCACCGCCCGCGCCAGAATGGACCCACCCAGGTAAGCTGCCGCGTTCGTGATACGCTCGCCGGTGATGCAGGGGATGCCCCGCCGGTCGGAGATCCACCCCAAGGGTTTGTTGCCACTGACTTGGTTGGCCTGCTCGCCGCTGGCCTGCGCCGCCCGCTGCTGTTTCTGCTGCAGACTCTGGTCGTCGCTGGAGAGGGTGCGAATGGTGCCGTCGTCGAAGACATAGGTGACCGAGAAGATCTCGCCGCGGACGCAGCTCAGGTTCCAGTCCCCCAGGGCCTGGCCGCTGAACACCATGCCTTCGACGCCGGGGACCTCCAAACCGTTGGCGGCCAGGTTGTCCAAACCGATCAGCACCTTGAAGGGATAGGGATCGTCCACCTGGCCCTTGATCGGCACCCGTCCGATGAGGGCGGTCATGCCGGTGGAACCGATCAGGGTCGCGTTGCGCGGAATGGTGTAGGCCGGCTCGGGCGGCACCGAAGGCGATGGCTGATGGCTCAAGCCCGCATGCTCCAGAATCGGGTTGTCGGCACCGTCGTGCAGCAGGCTGCCCCCGTTCTCGGCCACGTCACGCACCGTCTGACCGGCCGCACCGATCGCCTTTCCTGCCCGCTCGCTCAGGCTGGTGCGACCCAAGGGTTCGACCCAGGACAATTCCCCGACAGGCGTTTCCAGGTTGGGTTGCAATTCCGGCACCGCCACCGGCTGGTTGGCGAGGCGCGCCGTCAAAGCTTCGACCCGGCTCGCCAGCGCCCCGTAGGCATTGTCGCGTTCGTCGCGCTGCTCGGCCCGCATCTCGTCCTTGACCTTGCGGCTCACATCCTGCGCGATCTGCGATCGCTGCTCCAAAAGGGCCAGGTTCTCCTTGCGCATGAACTCGGACTGGCTTTTCATGTCGGCCACTTGCGCCGTCAGCGAGCGGATGGTGTCAGCAGGAGAATCCGCATCGGGTCGCGGCGCCTGTGGAATTTCGTTTAGCCTGTTGGCTTCGCCGGACTCGCGCGACGACTTACCACAGGCTTTCATGCCTGCCAGCAAGGCCAGTGCGACTGCCAGCGTGGCGAAGATCGGCAGTAGCTTATTGCCGTCCATGCAGGGCCTCCTGGAACGGCAGGTCGGAAATCAGATACACCGCCGTGGTATCGCGCTCGTCGCCGCGCGGAAACAGCTTGGCGTGCTGAAAGGTGCAGGCCAGCCAGCGCCCCCGCAGGGTCCTGGGATCCAGGATCAGCGCCTCGCGGCCCTTGTTGCGCAGCTTGACCGCCGTCACGTGCAATCCACTCGAACGCCAAGCCGCCAACGGCAGCACCTCCGTCGGCGAGCCACGGATCAGATCGCCCGCCGATGCATGGCTCACACCTGCGCCGTGCACCCCATCCGGCATCCGCAACAACCGCCGGGGTGCATACATCTGCTGCGCCGCCATGCGCATCAGGCTCACGTAGTCATGCTGCGGGTTACGTCTGCCCTCATAGCTTTCCGTCGTTGCGCTACTTGGCCTGTTGTTACCTGCCGCGCCGCGTTCGGGCCGATGCTCCGGAATAACTACTTCGATGGGACTCGTTTCCGACTGCTCGCTGGCGCTCAGATCCAGAAGGTAGGTGTTGCCCGACCCCAGCGCCTGAACCTGCACACGGTGAGCCGCAAACGGCTGTTCAGCGCGCCAGTAGATGGTGCCGTCCACGATCTGGGTGCGGAGCAAGGAGGACCTGAGATCACCCGGCAAGCCGGTACGTACGGCGACAGGAAAGCTCACCAGCCGCTCACGCCCCACCGGCAGGGTGACGGCCAAGGGCACTCGGTTCCACACCAGCCGTTCGCCCGGCGAGTTGGCGGTCGGCAGTAGCAAGGGCGAGCCGTCCTGAGGGGGTGGAGGCAGCCCGAGGCCATCCAGCTCGGCCGCGCCCTGCATGAATTCCACGCTAGTGCCTTCTTCCGCGGCGGCATACCTGGCGGCCAGTGCCAGCAGGAGCAGAACCGTCTTCATCGCCGTGCTTCCGCGGGTGAGTCCGAAAACTCGGATAGGCGGTGGGGACCGGGGGGATCGAATCCGTCCAGTACCAAGCCCCAGGGATTGATCTCGGGATTGACGTCGCGGCGAATGACGCGCAGGGGATAGCGGATGTCCACGGACTTGACCCCCATGCCCCGCACATGCTCGTCGATGTGAAGATCCATTTGCGCCGTCCAGGCACCGTTGCCATGCACCTTGACGCGGGATTCCTGATACCCCGCGCCCGGCACGTCATGGATGGCGCGTCGCCGCTCGCTCAGCTCGCCACGTTTACCGCGCTCGGCAAGGTCCGTGTTGAGTTCGTCCAGAAATCGTGGGCTCAGGTAGGCCGCCATCCGATACACGGCTGCCCCGTAGTCCTTCTCGCCGTCGTCTGGCCAATAGTTGAGTTGCTGGAAGATATAGCCGGCGAAAGCGTAGATGTTCTCCGGATGCGGATCGTCGATTTTAACGACCGCGCCGGAACGCAGGTCCGGCGGTAGGTGGAAACGCGCATCGCGTCGCGCGCTTTCCCAGCCGTGCCACAGCGCCAGCATGACTATCAAGCTGCCTGCCAAGGTCAGGCGCAGGCTTCGAATGTGTGCCCTCAGGTTTTCGTTTTCGCCGCGATACCCGAACGCCACAACTCACCTCCCGAAATCCCTGCATCGATCGCCGCGCCCTAGATCCATCTGGAAGGACCCGTCGGCGCGGCGAAAGGGTATGCGTTCACCAAGGAAGCCGAACTCGGATTGCACCAGCCCCCGCTTGGCCAAGGCCAGATGGGCACGCTGCTGCAGATCAAACTCCGGCCGGTTCCGCTTGAGTCGCTGCATCAACCGCCCGCCAAAGAACACGGCGGCCAGGATGCCGATCAGCGACAGTGACAAACCCATGCCGAAGTTGCCGAGCAGCAGCCCGACCAGTCCACCCAAAGGAAGGAAGACCAAGCAGGCGCTCCGGATCGCCAGTGATAACTCCGAATCCGTGTAACCTCGGAACACCACCGGCTCCTGATTCAGCCGATCACCCAGGAGATGGTCGAGCGCGTCGGTGCTTTCCATGATTCAGATGACATTGGCCGCCTGGCCCAGCAGATAGGAGATGAACAGAAAAATCGCTGCACCCACCACCCCGGAGAGACCCAGTTCGCCCCATTCCTTGCGCCCCTGGCGCACCTGGTTGAGGTCCGCCAGCAGATGCCAGGCGATCCACAGGAAGCCGGCTACCGCCAGGAACAGCCCGATCACCAGTCCACCGTCCTTGATGTAGCCCTTGATCAGCCCCAGCCAATCATTGGCCGCCGGGCCAGTGCTCGGTGCCACCGGCGTTGGCAAGGCGGACAGGGCCTCGGCGGCCCACACCGAGACACCCCCAAGACAGCCCGCACAGCGGGCTCGAAATGCCCATGCTTTCGACATAAACAACTCCTGGATTAACGGATCGCGAAAGACAGCGCCATGACCAAAACGGCCGCCCGCATCAGTCCCCAGTGCAAGTCCATAAGGCTGATGCGGCGTTCGCTCCAAGCGTGATAGAGGGATTGCGTCAGCCAGACGAGCCAAAGCAGCCCCGCCATCGCTACGAATGAGGCGGCCGTGAGTTTCAGGGTTGCCACGTCGACACCGCTGCCGGTGATGAACGCGGAGGACGCGCTGGCACTGATCGCCATCGCCCAGCTATCGACGGTAATCGCCCGACAAGGGCGGAAAGGGACGGGGCTCGCTGCGCGGCGCTTCGATGTGCTCGCGGATGCCAGACTTCACCAGGTCCAGATCACGCCCCAGCCATTTGTAATTAAAGCGAACCCGGGCACCGGGCAGCGCCTTAGCTTCGGCCTCGGCCATGATCGGCTTCAATGCATCGATCTCGCCCACCAGGCGCTCCAGTTCGGCCCGCTCGCCGTCGTCGTCAGCCGACGAAGGAATAGGAACCAGGAACGCGCATATGAACAACAGAAATACTGGCAGAAAACCCATGGGATCCCCTCCTTAGCTCCCATTCAGGCTGCCGAAAATCGCCTGACGAAGGCAAGCCGAAATCAATTATCCGAAAAAAGTGATTTCCGGCGAGGCTGCCGGATGCGACGACCAGAAGTCGAGGGCCTTGCCAAAAACTACTCTTTAGGGGATGAGACGACTAAATTGACCAGCGAAAACTTGCTTAGAGCATCTACAGCCATCGGCCATTTGCAGGATTGGGGGGCGAATGGCAAAGCACGCCGGCGGGAGCTGCCTCCGACGAGCCACACCGTCGGGTTCGACAGGTGGACAGTTGTTTTACTCAAATCACCGATATTCTCTCGCTGGCACAAGCGACCAAATCTCGGTTTAACGCGTTTTCCGTAAGACCGACACCAAGCCAGGAAATCCAGGCGATTGACTACGACCGGTAGTGCAACGAACATTTCACATCGGTACGGCCGCTGATGCATAGATTGCTGCCAACCGTGTTTCCGGCATCGACGACAAACCATCGGCCATTGCTGCCATCGAAACATTGCTCCCAATTTGGGCGAATGGCCGCTTTATGGATGCCTTGCGAGCTGCTGGGAACAGCCAAGAGCTCAGGGTAATTCAAACGCCTCAATGACCACTAAACAAAGCATTGCCGTCGTCCCGGAGCACTGCGTCGCCATAGAACTTCTTGCCACGAATGGTATTTGGGCTTTGCCAGGCCTGAAATTGAGGGCAATCTGCGGCGGATTACGTCACCCGTGCAGGGTGCTGATGCCACGACCGATTGCTTCTTTACTCATCGCCAGCACCTCGGACGTCCGGCTTGGTGGCGGTAGCATAGATCACGTTGGCTTCGATACCTGTAAGGCGGGACTCTCGGATATAGCGAAGATTAGCCTCACGCACACGCGCATGGCCGACGGCGTCTAAACGGTCGATGGTTCCCCGGTATCCGGAGCCCAACAGGGTTGTCCACCAATCTTCGGGCGATTTGATCGGGTGATTGCCGGCTTGCTCCGATATGTCGGCGTCTTGGAGCCCCGCTTCCGCCAACATGGCTGCGAGGGATTCTGGATGGCTGATCCGGCCCCAGGGATTGAAGGATTTGTGCAGGCTGGGGGCTTCTCTTCGAATCGACTCCCAGAATGCCCCATTGGCGGGCTCGAAGAAGTTGGGTCCCCACGTCGTCAGGGCCAGCTTTCCTCCCGGCTTGACGCGGCGCCAGAGTTCGCGAACCGCACCTGACATATCGGGCACAAAGAAGATACCGAATACGCAAACCACGGCATCGAAGGCATCCTCCGGAAATTCCAGCGACATCATGTCGCCCAGCTTGAACTCGACCTGGCTCAGCTCCCGGCTCTGGGCTTTGCCCCGGGCCAGTTCCAGGAGGTTTTCCGCCAGATCGATGCCGATGACTCGCCCCTCCCGACCGACCGCTTCCGCTGCCGGAATCGCCGAGGCTCCGCTTCCGCAGCACACGTCCAGCACGGATTGCCCGGGCTGAAGGCCCAATCGCTCAATGGTCTCCCTTCCGAAGCGATCCCAAAACGTGTTGGCGGGATGATCGAAAAGATCGGCAGCGGCATTGTACGCGGCAGCCGCATTGGCTTTAGCAGTCTCCAAGTCATTCATGAGGAGCTCTCCTTCCAGGCTTGAGGGTATTCGCAATCGCTACGGAGCTTTGGGAATTGTGGCGCGACGAAGATGTGACATCGCCCGCCAAAGCATCGAGGATCGGGCATTTCGGTCGGTCATCGCCCTGACACAGCTCAACCAACTGGTGCAGCGTGGCGGCCATGGCCCGCAGTTCCGCAATCTTGGCCTCAAGCGCCTCCAGGTGCTCCAAAGCCAGCCGGCGGACCTCTCCCGCGGGGCGATGTCTGTCCACCCAGAGGGAAAGCAGTCGCTTGATCTCCGGGGTGGAAAACCCAGTGTCCCGCGCTTGCCGTATAAACCGGAGGGTGTGGATATCGTTACCGTCAAAGTCCCGATAGCCTGACGCGGTGCGCCGTTGTCGGGACAACAGGCCGATGGCCTCGTAGTGCCGGATCATTTTGCTGGAAATGCCCGCGGCACGAGACGCTTCGCCGATATTCATAGCGTTACCTGCTTAATGATGGTGGCCATGGGCCAGAGCATGTCCCCGGCCGCGACCGATCAACCAGCGGTTCAGTGGGAATGCCGCCAACCCGGCCAAGAACAATGAGGCCAGCAAGCTGATCCAGAACATTGCTGTGTCCGGCGGTGCTTCCATCGCACCCGGGATCAGCAACATGGTCAGGTTGTCGACCAGTTCCATGACCGCAATCGAAGCGGTATCGGCGGCAAGGGCCGTACCCGCCGCCATGCGCCATCCCATCCCTGCATTCAGAAGGGGGATCAGCGTGAAGGCGTAGCCGCTCAGAAAGGCCAATACGACCGCGAGAGCCACCGTACCGAAGTTGCTCCATCCCAGCGCGCTGCCAATTAAAAGGCCCAACATTTCACCAATCGCGCAGCCGGACAAACAATGCAGTGTCGCCTTCAAGGCCAGCAGGTTATTGAACGTCGCGGGACCGTCAGTCGACTGAGTGTGATGGTGGTGTTCCATATTCAGCTCCTCAAGAACGAATCATCGAGGGCCATCATGCTGCACCTTCCCATCATGGCAAGGTCAAGTGGTTTTGAATAATGATTTCGGTCGGCCTTGAATCCTGGCATCTGACAGCGCATTTCGGCAGCATTCCGACCAGCAGGCCACCGAGCCAGAGCTCTTAAGCTGACATGCATCAAACGAGCGCTGTGAAATTCGAGCGGAGGGAGCAATTGCAGCGGCATATACGGGATTCAGGTCAGGCGCTGGTAGCCAAGTTCGCATGACGACAACGGCCGACGTCAAACTTGGAAATTCAGGCAAGCGGCTGACAGCAAGCAGGATTAAAACGATGTGATGCTCTCCCCGCCACAACACGGCCTCGATGTCCCAAAGTGGTGGTTATGAGTTTCCACCTTAAGAATGAAGTTCGGTCGGCGAGTCAGACTTCTGCAATTGCCTATCGAATTCGGCAAGCAGAAATACGCATTAAACATTCATCCGTGATGTGCTATCATCCGGCCAGTCACCCTTTGGTGACCCACTAAGTCTGACTTTGTGCTGAACACATTACGCCTCCAAAGAAATCGTCCATACCTGCATATGCTGGTGTTTGTGCAGGTGGTAAGTCTGATTTCCGTGCTGGTATTTTCCACCTGCGCGATGCCGTCGATATGGCGTCACGCCTCGGTGGAAGCACAACCTCAGAGCTGCTCGGAAACCCCCAATCATTTCCATGAACGCGGGGGGCACAGCCAGTTCACTACGAAGGATTGCTCCTACAAGCCCTGTTTGGCCTCTCAACCCAATCCGGCGGCTGAATTTGCGTTTGATTTCCCCAAAATCCCGGACGTCATTCTAAGCTTCATCTGGATGACGTTGGGATTGCTCCTCTATGCTCCAACCCAGCCCCCTCCACGCACCAACTCTCCTCCCGATGGGCAGCGGATTCCGCTCTTCCATCAGTTTTGTTCTCTGTTGATCTAGCGGTTCCTCCGACGTACGAATCGCGCCACTAACTGGCGCGTGAGGTTTGCTGCGTTTTGCAGCCCTTTAGCTTTTGCGTTCGAGGAAAATTCGATGTTTTATGCTTTGCCCGCGTGGCCGACATGTCATGCAGCGTTGGCACCAATATCCGCCGCGTCGCCGGCCATCAAGCCCTTGAGGTCTATCGGACGAGTCATCCAACGCGTGTTTGTCGGCAAGCCTGGGCTTTATCCCTCAAAAGTTGGGCTCTACGACGTTGCGATTTTCCAGCATTGGATACCGCAACTCGGCTGGCTGTTCTTCGCCAAGAGGCCTATGACATGAACAAGTCCACGCTTCTTGCCCTGGTTGCCGCTGCTGCGGTGGGTGCCGCTGCCGATCATTGGTGGTCCGTCAAGCCGTCGGGAACCTCATCGGTGGGCAGCACAGCTGCCGTACGGAAGCCCCTCTACTACCGCAATCCCATGAACCCAACGGTGACCTCGTCGGTGCCCGCCAAGGATGAAATGGGGATGGACTATGTGCCGGTCTATGAGGCGGACCTGAATGGCGGCGCGGAGCAGCCGGGAAAAATCCTGTACTACCGCAATCCCATGGGATTGGACGATACCTCGCCGATGCCAAAAAAGGACGCCATGGGCATGGATTACATCCCGGTCTTTGCGGATGAGGCCGGCGGCGAGGACAACAACCTGGTCAAGATAAGCTCTGACAAGATCCAAAAGCTCGGCGTGCGCATGGCCGAGGTCAAAGAGGGCGGCATCTCCCGTACCGTCCACGCGGTGGGGGTGATTGAAGCCGACGAGCGCAAGCTCTCCACCGTGGCTCTCAAATTTGACGCCTTCATCGAGAAGCTGTACGTCAACGCTACTGGGCAGTTTGTTTCAAAAGGTCAGCCGCTGTTCGACCTCTATAGTCCGGACCTCCTAAGCGCCCAACGGGAATACCTCACGGCCAAGAACGGTCTGGCGATGCTCGCCAACAGCGAACCCTGGATGCAGGACAGCATTAAAGAGTTGGCCCAGAGCGGCCTGGAGAAGCTGCGCAATTGGGGTGTCTCGGAGACGGAAATTCGCAATCTTGAAAAACAAGGGAAGGCGCAACGAACTCTGGTCATCCGCTCGCCGGCTTCGGGCATCGTTATGGAAAAGACTGCCTTGGCCGGGATGCGGGCAGCGGCGGGGGATACCTTGTTCAAGATCGCCGATCTTTCCTCTGTCTGGGTCATCGCCGAGGTTTATGAGCAGGAAATTGGCCTGGTTTCTCCCGGACAGCCGGTGCGCGTCATGCTCGATGCCTATCCCGGCCGACCGTTCAACGGCAAGGTCACCTTTATCTATCCCACGCTAAACCCCGAAACCCGCACCGTTAAGGTTCGGATCGAGTTGCCCAATCCACAGGGGCTGCTGAAGCCCATGATGTATGCCCATGTGGAAATGGTCACAGCGGCACGGCTGGCCCTTGTGGTTCCGCGTTCGTCCGTGCTCGACGGCGGCAAGCAGACCTTGGTCCTGGTGGAGCGCGGTGAAGGGCGATTCGAGCCACGGCCGGTCAAGTTGGGCATGCGCGGTGATGACACCGTGGAGGTTTTGGAAGGAGTCCGCAGCAGCGAGAAGGTGGTGGTCGCCGCCAACTTTTTGATCGACGCCGAAAGCAATCTGCGCGCTGCCCTAAACAGTTTCGGTGCTCATGTCCTAGGGCCTGAAGCGTCGAAGCCTGAACCGCCGCCGGAACAAGGTGACAACGCGGCGTCCGGCAAATCATCGCCGGCCGCCGATCACGCCGGACACGATGGGATGTGACATGCTGGCCCGCTTGATCGAATGGTCCGCCAGAAACCCGTTTCTGATACTGCTGGGAACGCTGATCCTTGTGATCGCCGGCATCTTCGCCGTCATGGAAACGCCTTTGGATGCCTTGCCGGACCTATCCGATGCCCAGGTCATCATTTATACCGAGTATTCCGGTCAGGCGCCGCAGGTGGTCGAGGATCAGGTCACTTACCCGTTGACGACGTCCATGCTCAGCGTGCCGAAGTCCAAAGTGGTCCGCGGGTATTCCTTCTTCGGCGCGTCATTCGTTTACGTCATTTTCGAGGACGGCACCGACATTTATTGGGCCAGGTCGCGCGTGCTGGAATATCTCAACTTCGCCTCTAGCCGTCTTCCGCGCGGTGTCACACCCAGTCTCGGACCGGATGCCACCGGCGTCGGCTGGATTTACCAGTATGTTGTCCTTGGCGCGCAATATTCCCTGGCGGAGTTGCGCAGCATGCAGGACTGGTTTGTTCGCTACCAGCTCACCAAGGCCCATGGCGTCGCGGAAGTCGCCAGTGTCGGTGGCTTCGTCAAGCAATATCAAGTCATCGTCGATCCGCGCAAGCTGCAGAG